>JAIRKB010000189.1 GCA_031260385.1 Propionibacteriaceae bacterium
CGGCGATGACTCCGAAATGTGCGATCAGTGGACTCCAGCTCCAGGCTGGCGGGGGGTCGCCCCCCGGCAATACGCCGTGATGCCGAAGATTCGAACCGCAACCACACCCAAACCCACCATCCGTACCTCCGAGTTGGATTTTGCCTACTCAGCAGCGGGATTTCTCACTGCTTTTGCCCTCTTGTTGGGCTTTCTTTTGATGTCGAATGCCCCTCTGGCAGGAAGCCTACTTTTTGTGGCGGGTGGTTTATGCTGGCTTCCGGTAATTGGGGTCCGACTTCGGCGTCAACGTTTCCTCAACCGCCTCAGACTAAGGCCGGGCAGGATCACAGCGGTTGAGAGACAAGATCGCTTTGGCGATAAGATCCAGTGGCGGGTACGCTGCGAAGTCTATCCACCGGGATCGGAACAGCCAATCGACTGCTATTCCGACCCCTGGCCCCGCGACCTAGTGCCAGTTCTTAACCGACTGGCTCTCACCCACCTGCCGGTCCACCTGGACCCGACCGATGTCGAGCGTTATTTCGTCGATCTCTATCCGTTCTTGAAACAGTATGATGCGCACCCAGAAAGCGCCTGGCCCGCTATTGACGCCAACCCACGGGCCACCAGCAAAGACTCAACCAACTCACCCACATGGTCGACTTATCCCTCTCCCAGCGCCGACAAACAAGGCTAATCGGATAAGCGCCTCCCCTAATTAGCGGGATAGATGTTAGGGCCTTTCTCCTACCTCAGCCCTGAAAGGAGCTGTTCACAGACATCACTCGCTTCGCGCTGGCGAAGGGTTCTGGCTTCGCGGTCCCCGGGATCCTCTCCTAACTCGAACTTGGCAACTGCGACTGGACCATCCTTGCGATATCCCTCAGTTATCTCGTCTGATGTAAAGCGGCTGCGCAGAATGGCAAGAGACGCTTGCACCACAACGCTGTGCTTGCCCTTTAACTCGCGACTGAATGCCTTAATTACCGAGTCAACTCCAGGAGCAGCGTGTTCGAGACAGTATATGAGATCGTATGCATCCTTGCCCTCAAAGCGTTGGTCGAACGCAAATGCCTTTAGGCAGGTGAAACTGACGATGTCCGCATGTCTGATTCTTTCGACCGCAATGCCGCTGCCGCTCAACAGTTCGGCGCGTATCTCAGCTTCTTGGAACAGGTCAAAAACGATTGAGGAATGTGGGATATTGAGAGCTGAGATTTTTCCCCCTGTTGGCAACGGCTGCACCCTCCCACCCGCGATTTCCGGAGCGTCCGCCAGCAGATCCAAGGTCACTGGTTGTCCCGACTCTGTCCGTGTCTCCCAGCGCCAAAACTGAGGCTGCTGCCGATCGTTCCTCGCGTTGACGAAACCCATCTTTTCTAGGTTCTCTTCGAGAGTGTGATAGGCCTGCGTGTCGGTGAGGAGTTCTAGATCAATCACCAAGTCGATGTCCAACGTGCCAGCGTGCTCCCGTACACCTGGCGGTCGCGTCTTGACTAAATATCGGGGAGTGAGGCCCCCTACCAGAAAAACCGACTCCTTCCACGGCCCGAGGCCACGCAGCAGAGTCACGAGCGCACGTTCGCAGTCAAATGTTTGCTCCGGGCTATAACCATTAACCGTAACAGGCTTTCTCATCAGAATCCGATCATTTCTTGACGGAGATGATCCGCCATCTCCCTTGAACGTCCTTCAGCTTGAACCAGATCAAGGTAGACCTGCACCGGGCTGGCCAGCCAAACGCCGTCTATCTGCTCACAAAACAACAGATCATCCTCGGAGCCTGCCTCTGTAACAATCAAGTTCGCACCCTGGGTAACAACTCGAGCGCCGAGGCTCGCCAGCGCCTTGTCGGCATCGACACCTTGCACCAATTGAGCATGGATCTGGGAAACGCTAGACAAGAAGGGTGAGTACACCTGGGCAGCCGCCTCGTGGCTCACCGCATAGGTGACACCATGCGCATCAAAGGCACTACCCAATAGTTGAAGCGACTTGGCATCCCCCTTCAGACCAGGCACATAGTAGCGGCGGCTTGCTGGCGCCTTAACCCCAGGTAGCTGACCTACCCACGATGCCCAGGCATCCAGTAAGCTCCCTGGCTGGCTCAGATGCCGTAACTTCTGTGGCCCTTTTCCTTGCGAATCTACCCACTCGAACCGCTCGAGCTCGGTAAGTACAACAGAAGCGGTCGATGGTGCCACTTGAGACAACTCGGCTATCTTGGCAACGCTGAACCAATCCGCAGGATTGAGCAGAAGCGCATGCGAAACGCGCGCTCGTCGTCCACTAAACAGCGAAACCAAGACCTTCTTCTGCTTCCCCACTGGCGGCTTGTCTACATAAACATAGGCGCCAGGGATCGGAATGAACAGGCTGCCACCTGCGTCAAAATAGCCAACACTCTCCGCCCGAAGAAGCTCCTTGGCACCTGGTGACAATGACTCAGCAAGCAAGAGGTAGTGAGTCTTCTCCCCCAGCGCAGCCGAGTATTCCCCTAACTGCCACAACCACTGGCGCACGTCACGAGGATATGCTGTCTTTTTTATTTCGAGGTGGACGCTGACCGGCTTTCCAGCAATCTCCACGGCGACTTCCGCATCGTAACGAAGGTCCGGGAAGCAGGACTCGTCCACCACACGTACCTCGGGCAACGCTCGGAGGGTGTCCAGGAAATAGCGGTGCAAGTCGCGCTCAGTCTCCGCGAGCGATGGTCTAGTCATATTGCCTTATTCTCTGTTCAGCGAATAAGGCAATATTACCGAATTACCCCCATTTGTCAAGCACCCCCCAAGCCATCCCCAGCTGGCACAACGGTCAGCTATCCTCCCTCTCACTGTTGTATTGCTCCACCAGATCGGCGCCTCGGCGTTCTTTGGGGGCGGCCAGGTACATCCCGAAGAAGACCACGAGGGCGAGGCCGGCGAACTTGGCGACGTAGGCCCAACCGGTTCCGAAGAAGTCGAGGGGGGAGCTTCCGGAGGTGGGGCCGGCGAGGAAGAGATAGTTGACAGAAAAAACCTGATCAACCACATAGATGATCGCCGCGTAGGGCACCATAACCGCTAGAAAACGTACGAAAGCGTCGCGGCGGAGGCGCCATTGCTCAACCACCAGACACCAAACGCACATGAACAAGATGAAGCCATGGGCGACGAAGTAATGCCAGAATCGGAAGTGGTCCGGCCCGTACCCCCCTAGATCCGGGAAGGCGTACGACAGCACCGCGCCGAAAGAGATGAAATAGAAATACTGAAACAAGGCCTGGCTGCGCCAGATCGCCAGAATCATCGCCACCCACAAACTAACGGCGCACAACTCGAAGGGCAGCAAGTTCACCACAAAGTTGGTCTGATTGGCGAAATTCCACAGATGATAGGTGATCTCAAACACCCAAGCCACGACCCCGACGATCACCGGCAGCCAGCGCCGCACCCCCAAGCGTTCACGCAGTTGAGCCCGGAAGACCACCATCAGCGCGATACACCCAATGAGCACCGCAACCGCCAGCCAGTGCCAGAAACCGTACTCAGCAAACAACAGCCGACCCGGATCTGGGCCCAGGAAGCCCTCCATGGCCTCCCCCTTCCTAGCATCCTCACTCAGAGCCCTGATCCGTCGAGCGTATCAGATCCCAGTCAGCCAACCCACTGCCCCAATGGTTCTTGGGGTGGTAACGTTGACTGGTATGCAGTTTGAGCGCTATACCGACATTCATCGGTTCTATGACGATACCTACGACCTGCTGCTGAGCGCCGAGGCTGAGAACCTTATTATGGAGGGGAATATTCTGCGCGGCCACGCGATTGGGGATACCTACGCTTGGCATGACCCGGCGACCTGGTTTATGGCAACGGTACGGGAAGGCGAAGACATCCTGATCGTGGCGTTGATGACGCCACCCTACGAACTAACGCTATTCGAGGTCGTGCCGAATGACGACGCCTTGGCCTGCCTCGTGCGCGGGATCCGGTCTGCCGGGGTGTCACTACCGGGGGTGATGTGTGAGTCCTCACTGGCTCTGCGCTTTGCCCGGGCCTACGAGCGGGTAGTCAGAGTGGAGTGGTCGATTGCCGTGCGTCAACGAATCTACGAGTTGACCGAAGTCAGTTCCGAGGTTCCGATTGTCGGCAGTCTGCGGCCAGTTGAGGAACCGGATATGTGCTATGTCCCGTACTGGGCGGAGGCTTTCTGCGTCGACTCTGGCTTGCCCTCGGTGGGGTCCTGGGGTTCGGACGGCCTGGTCGGCGCCGACCTGGAGCCCTACCAATTGCTGGTCACCTCCGGCTTGCACATTCTGGTTGATCAGGACACCCCAGTCTCAATGGCCCGTCTCACCCGGACGATTCGGACGGTCGCTGGTGTCGGTTATGTCTACACGCCGCCCTATTACCGGGGCCACGGTTATGCCAGTTCCTGTGTCGCCCAACTAAGCCGTCTCATCCTCGAGACCGGTTTTACCAGATGCGTCCTCTACACTGACCTCGCCAACCCGATCTCGAATAGTATCTACCAGAAGATCGGCTACACCACGGTCTGCGATTCCCACAAGATCCAGTTCCGCTGATACCCGCCCGCTAACGACAGTACGGTCGAACAAGACCGGCTGGGTTAGCGCCCAGCGCGGACACTAACCCAGCAAGTTGGTTGGGGGGTGTCGGCTTACGATCGCTCAAAGACGATCTTATTTCCGCCTGTACGCAAGGTTAACTGTCCATTGGCTAACACCAAATCGACCTTCTCACCATCGATGGTGATCGTGCCGGTCGTGGCATTCTTGACCGTCCAGGTTCCCTCTTTCACCTCGTCTAGGACATCGAACTTGTAGGTCATCTTGGCGTCGAGCGTCAGCTTGAAGCTCATTCCCAAGGCTTCCAAGACGGACAGATCAACGGCTTCGCCATTCGTCTCCACCGTGATGGCTTTCCATTCACCGATGAAATTGTCGGCGAGATCGTTCGATTTCGATCCGGAACCACAGCCAACCAGCGTCAAAGCTAGTATCAAAGCGCTGAGGGTCGCGAGTGACCGTTTAAGCATAGTTTCTCCCTTGTCTTGATGTGTTTTTCTAGGTTTACAACGGATTATTCCGTCTAGGCTCTTCTGCGAGCTGTTAATATTTATCAAGCAAATGCTCGTCTGACTACCTGGCAAACCCTCCAGGTTGATGGCGGTTGGCCTGAGAGTCGGTTAGGGATGGATATTTTGGACAAGCTCCCGCGGTATTTCGTCGCCGCTGCCCTTAGCCTGCTCGTGGTCTCCTATCTCATTCGCGGCTTCCTGCCCGACTGGGCTATTTGGAGTTTCGTTTATCCGGTTTTCCTGGTCTTGGTGGTCTTGTGGGGGATTAGTTGGTACGTAAGGGCCGGGGATCACTACGTTCGGAAATACCTGATCATCATCGCGGCGCTGATCGCTTTTTGGGTCGTCATTCGGATCGCCAAGCTGATGGCTGATGATCCTGGGACCATACGGATGTTGTGGTATCTCTACTATGTCGGCTTTACTATGCTGCCGGTCTTCCTGTTCTGGATCAGCTTGCGGATCGGCGGGTTGGACGAGAAGCCGTACCATCGCTGGCTTAAGTGGACTCCTTTGGTGATTAGTACGGTTCTACTGGCCCTGGTTCTGACCAATGACTGGACCCAATTGGTGTTCCGGTTCCCCAACGGGATTGAACTAGCGGAGACCGACTACACCCGGGGCTGGCCCTATTATGTCATCGCCGCCCGGGGGTTCTACCTAGCCGTCGCCTTTATGGTTATCACCGTCCTCGGCAACAAACGGGTGCCCGCAAAAAGGCTGATCCCCCTAGAAATCATCACCGTGGTTACGGTCTTCTACGGGATCGGTTACGCAGCCGTCCCCCACCTAATTATCTTCCGCGAGATGACGATCGTCTACTGCACCCTAGCCCTAGTTTTTGCCGAGATCTGTTCCCACCTGGACATCATCACTAGTCGCCACAACCTGGTCGAACTGCGCCGGGCCCTAGCGCTCGAACCCCCGCCAGTCGCCCCCAAACCCGAACTGCTGCCCAATATCGTCAACCTCACTGCTCGGGAGAAGGAACTCCTCGGTTTGTTAATGGCGGGGGATTCCCCGAAACAGATCGCCCGGAAGCTCGCCATCTCCCAGTCAACGGTTAACTTCCACACCACTAATCTCTATCGCAAGGTCAATGTTTCGAGCCGCCACGAACTGCTAGCCAAGATCATCCAGCTTCGTCAGCCCGGCGCCTGACGGCTCAAGCCCTGGGGTAGATCGACGGTGAAGGCACTCCCCCGACCGGGTTCACTATCGACGGTGATCACCCCGCCGTGGAGTTCGACGATCCGTTTGACGATCGCTAGCCCGAGGCCATTGCCAGCCCCGGCCCGCGCCGCGTCGGCTTGATAGAACTGGTCAAAGATCCGGGCTTGGGTGGCTTGGTCCATACCGAAGCCGGTGTCGGCGATGGTGACACGGATCCCATGGTTCCACTCGTTCGCTCGGACCCGGATTTCGCCGCCATCTTCACAGAACTTGATGGCATTGTCGAGCAGGTTGATCCAGATCTGTTCGGTGAGATCCTCGTTTCCGACGAAGCTGACCTCGTCGAGCAGGACATCGACTTGGATATCGCGCGCTGCCCATTCCGATTCCGCCAAGAGGATGGTCCGCCGGATCTGCTCATCAAGACGAAACTGGCTTTTCTCGGTGATGATCCCCATCGACTCGTACTTAGACAAGGCCAGAATATTGGTCGCCAAACGCGCTAAGCGCTCCGACTCCGTAATGATAATGTCCAGGTATTCTTGGCGCTCACCCTCGCTGAGATCACCATCCTTCAGTAACTGCGCGAAACCCCGCAGCGAGGCAATCGGTGTGCGCAGTTCGTGGGAAAAGTCGTCAACAAAGTCGGAGCGTAGGCCATCTATCGACGCCAACTCGGCGGTCATCTTGTTGAAGCTTTCCGATAACTCCTCTAGCTCCAGGATGCCTTTGAGATCAACCTGCACTTGAAAGTCCCCGGCCGCCACCTGGTGCATTGCCTCGATCACCAGGCGGATCGGGCGCAAGGCCCGGCGTGAGAAGAAGGCCGCAATCGCGGTCCCTAGCAACACCGCTAGACCGATGAAGATGATCGGACCGGCCAAGGGGATGCCACGGCGTTCCCCGCGCCCATTGGCCATGAAATCGACCAGCCCGAAGTGATAGAGCACCACCATCACAATCCCCGATAAGACCGATGCCACGAACATCACCCCTAGGACGAAGAGCACCAGCGAAAAGGCCAGGGAGGAGAACGACCGCCAGCGCTTGCTTGCCGCCTTCATGACCGCCGTACCCCCCGATAGCCAAGCCCGCGCACCGTCACGATATCGAACTCTGGCCAATCCCGGAAACGGTCACGCAACCGCGAGATGTGGACATTTAGGGTGTGATCGTCGGTGTCAGAGTCGAAACCCCAGATCTCGTTCATCAACTGGATCCGGGTGAAAATGACATTGGGGTTAGACAGCAGTTTGAACAGCAGTTGGAACTCCTTCTTCGGCAAGGTGACCATCTCGGCTCTTCTGGTGGCTGACTGAGCGTCATAGTCCAAGCAAACCTCACCAATCACCAGCCGGTGCTCGGAAGCGATCTGAGCCCGCCGCAGCAAGGCCTTAATCCGTAAGATCATCTCCTGCTCATCAACCGGCTTGGTCATATAGTCATCGGTCCCCGACAAGAAGCCTTGCCGTTTGTCGCGCGGCTCCTGGCGGGCTGTCACCATTAGGATCGGCAGGGCCGGCCAGGCCGCCCGCAGTTGCCGGGTCAACTCATAGCCATCCATCTTCGGCATCATCACGTCAACGACAACCAGATCAACATGTTCACCGTGCAGGACCTCTAGGGCAGCGACCCCATCGGGCGCCACTAAAGCCTCGAAACCATTCTTCCGGATGACCGCGCCCATCCACTTGCGGGTGTTGGTGTCATCTTCAACGATCAGGATCCTAAACACATCTGAAACCTAGCAGATGAAGATCACGCGAATATCAACGGATTTTGTTCTATTTGTTGATCCCCGCTTGAGATTGGCCTGGTTCACTATTGCCTAGCCAATCGAAAGGGCATCATGGAAAAGCTGAAGTTGGAGAATATCCACAAGACCTACCGTAACGGGCAGATCGTCACGGCCTTGAGAGGAATCTCCTTAGGTTTTCGCGCTGCCGAGTTTGTGGCGATTGTCGGCCCCTCGGGGTGCGGCAAGACGACCCTGCTCAATGTCATCGGCGGTCTGGACACCTACGATGACGGTGATCTGGTGATCGCCAATACTTCAACGAAGTTCTTCAAGGATGCCGACTGGGATGCCTACCGTAACCGTTCGATTGGCTTCGTCTTCCAAAGCTACAACCTGATCAGCCACCAAACCGTACTCCAAAATGTCGAGATCGCCATGACCCTATCCGGGGTCAGCGCCAAGGAACGCAAGCAGCGCGCCCTCCAGGCTCTCAGTGATGTCGGCCTCGCCGATCAGGCGGCCAAGAAACCGAACCAACTCTCGGGCGGCCAGATGCAGCGGGTCGCCGTCGCTAGGGCTCTGGTCAACAATCCGGACATTATCTTGGCCGACGAGCCGACTGGCGCCCTAGACTCCCGCACCAGTGTGCAGTTGATGGAGCTCTTGTCCCAGATCGCCAAGACCCGTCTGGTGATCATGGTGACCCACAACTTGGAGTTGGCGACAACCTATTCTTCGCGCATCGTCCGCTTGCTTGACGGCGAAGTGACCTCGGATTCGAATCCGTACGAGGAGACTGAAACCACCACGCCAACCTTGTCTCGGTTCAAAAAGACCGCGATGTCGCTGGTCACCGCCACCACCCTCTCGGCGAAGAACCTGCTCACCAAGCGCGGACGGACGATCATCACCGCTTTCGCCGGCTCGATTGGGATCATCGGCGTCGCCCTGGTTTTGGCCTTGTCAAGTGGGTTATCGAGCTATATCAACACCATGCAAACCGAAATGCTGACCGGCTTCCCGATCACGATCTCGGCCACCGATCAGAGCTTTGACATGGGTGGGCGGAACCCGTTCCAGGGCCAAGGCCCGGGCAAGACCTACACCGAGTTCCCCGACTCGACCACGATCTACAACTATGATGCCAACGACAACCGTCAGACCCACACCAATCTGCTGACCCCGGCTTACCTGGACTACATCGCCGCTTTGCCCTCGGCTCTACCGGGGGTCGTCAACACGATCTCGTACGCTCGCGGTGTGACGATGAATGTCCTCGCCGATGCCGATGGCACGATCGTCCAGTTCCAGACTAGCCGGGGCCCAGCTAGTGATCGCGGGGAGGTGTTGGGTTTCGGTTCCACCAATTACTGGCAGGCGATGCCAGATAATGCCGAGTTCATCCTCTCCCTCTACGATCTCATTGGCGGTGGGCACCTACCGGAAGCGAAAAACGAAATTGCCATC
>JAIRKB010000190.1 GCA_031260385.1 Propionibacteriaceae bacterium
CAGCGGCCAATCCGGCCACCAGGAGACCGACGGCGTCATCGAGGGTGTCCGCAGTGGGAGCGCCAACCGGGGTTGGGTTCACTCCCAGGCGGGCCGCCTGGCGACGTTGATCGTCGTCGAAGGCTTGGCCGAGCACTAGGTTGAGTATGCCCGTGGCCGCCCCATGGGCCCGCTGGGGGCTGACCCCCGCTTCGATCAGCCCTTGCTCTAGTTGATAGCCGATCCCGGCTTGCCAGTCCTTACAGGTGAGAGCCGACCAGACCAACTCGGCGCCATCACGATATTTCGACAGCAAGGCATGGAAGCGGGCGGCCCACAGTCTCACCCGGGTCAGATCGCCACCGGAAAAGGCCGGTAGATCGGCCAGGATGACAGCGGCGATGGCATCAAGTAGCGCTTGTTTGGAGGCGAAATGCCAATAGAGGGCACTTGGTTGGACACCGAGGTTAGCGGCGATCCGGCGCATGGACACATCGGCTAGACCATAGGTGTTGAGGATCGTACACGCCGTAGCGACGATCTGGTCTTGGCTGAGGTTCACCAACCCAGCCTAGTCGACTATTGAACGATGTTCAATTCCGCCGATTGCCGCGTTTGTTGACTGGGAACAAGGCCGGTGGGTCAATCACCAGATCGGAATCGAGCGGGTTGCCGTAGCGCTCGAAATCTTCGAAGGGGATGTTGAGCACGCCCTCGAGGAGCACGTCGCCGATCCAGACCGCTTCGTTCATTCGATCAGGGTCCGGGGTCACCTCAAGGACATCCTCCGCTAGCGTCAAATAATTGGTGAAACGCCCTTCCGCCTCCCAGAGGTGCCCCGGCCATTGGTCGGGGGAAATCTGCAGTTCGTCGGCGATTTGGCTCGTTTCCCAGGCATCAACGTAATAACGCCACAGAGTCGTCCGTACGGGAACGTCGAGACTGTAGAAGGCCCAGGCGGCTGCCCGGCGCTCAGGGGCCGGTGTCCCCTCGGTGCCCAAGACCGCAAACCAGCGACTAATAAAGGAGTTGAACTGGGTTTGCTGTTTGCCGACGATATCAATCCACTCCAAGAAGGAGGTGGCTAGAGCTTTCGTCGTCTTGATGTCAGCGCTCGGGTTGGTTTTCGCCGCCAGGGCCGCCGCCGCGTAATAACGGTTCCATAGTTCCGTTATCGCGTCGCGGTCATCGGAACGCGCCCGCACCAATAATCGGTCGTCGGACGTTAAGTCCACATAGGTCGCCTCGCCTCGTCCCATGTCACACTGCCTCCTAAACCCCCACCCTGTTTGTTGCTAGCCGTCACGGCATCCGGCCGTAACCGTCACTGTATCCAGCCGTAACGAATGTTAGTACACACCGCGAGACTGGTCTACTCCCGACTCTCACCAGATGGGGTGTGACTTATACTGAAGCCATGACTTTGGCGACCCCAGCCCCACCGAAGACCGGTGATGAGGGCCTTGATGTGATCTTGGAACAGGTGGCGACGCTTGGCGATCAGCCGCTCGGGGACCACGCTGCCGTGCTCGATGAGGCTCAATCTCGGCTCGCCGGGCTCCTAACGGGTGATCGTGCGCCTTGATCTCGCCCTCGTCGAGCGAGGCCTAGCCCGCTCTCGCAGCCATGCCCGCCAGTTGATCGATAGCCGGCGCGTCTGCGTTAATGGACTAACTAATCTCAAGGTCGCCTCCACAGTTACGCCCGACTCCCTAATTGAAGTCGAGTTGGATCCGTACGTTTCGCGGGGCGCTCACAAGCTCCTCGCAGTCTTGGACCAGTCAGATTTGGTGATCCCAGCACGGGTCCTTGATGCTGGCGCCTCCACCGGCGGTTTCACTCAGGTCCTTCTGGAGCGGGGTGCCCAGATCGTTTACGCTGTCGATGTCGGTCACGGCCAACTAGCCGAGACTCTGCGAAGCGATCAACGGGTGATCGTCCACGAAGGTGTCAACCTACGCGATCTCGATCTCAGCCATGTCGGCGGGCAACCGGTTGACCTAGTGGTCGCCGATGTTTCCTTCATCTCCCTGCAACTGATCTTGGATCGCCTTTTCGCCGTGCTGAGCCCGACCGGTGCCGCTCTCGTGCTCGTCAAACCGCAGTTTGAAGTCGGCCCAGCGAAGCTTGTCAACGGTTTAGTACGCCGGGAGACGGACCGGCTCGCGGCGGTCGACGCCGTCGTGGCCCACGGGCGTCGGTTGGGTTGGGTGGAGATCTGGCGCCGAGACAGTGCCATCAGCGGCCAAAAAGGCAACCAGGAGACCTTCTGCTTGTTCGCCCCCAGCCCTAGACGACGCTGACCCCAGCGACCTCGAGTTCGTCCCGTACTGCCAGGTTCGTTGGATCAACCGCCGCTGTCAGGTCGGTAATTACGGTCGTACGATAACCGAGGCGCGCGGCATCGAGGGCGGTGTGCTTAACGCAGTAGTCGTAAGCAATGCCAACCACCACGACCTCGGTGATCGCCTGGGCTTTCAGATAGTCGTCGAGGGTGGTCCCTTGGGCATCCTCGCCCTCAAAACCGGAGTACGAAGCGGTGTAAGCCCCCTTGTCAAAGACGGCGTCAAGGCGGTCGAGTTGCAGATCGGGATGAAACTGGGCTCCAGGCGTCCCAATGACGCAGTGAGCCGGCCAAGTGTCGACAAAGTCTGGGGTGGGGGAGAAGTGATCACCGGGATCGATATGGGCATCCCGCGTCGCCAGGATCAAGTCTGGATTAATGGTGCCAAACTCACCTAACCAGGCTGTGATCTTCGCCGCCGTCGCCGCGCCCCCGGCGACCGCCAACGAGCCGCCCTCACAAAAATCGTTCTGAACATCGACAATGATGACCGCTTGACTCATGGTTCCTCCAACATCGGGTTCCCTCATTTTCTCACATCACACATCGAGGGCGTGAAACCAGTAGAGTTGAGGCCGTGAATAATGGGTTTTCCCGACGGATCGCCGTTTGGATTCATACCGTGCGTCCGGGCGCCTTGGACGCGGCTTGTCAGTTCATTGAAATGCTGCCAGGTGAGGTTGAATGCTTGGTCCGCCCCGAGGCGCGGGAGCTGATCCAAGCGGCCATTCCCCAAGCCCCGCTCGCCGATATTACCCCCCAATCGCTGCCGAGTGCTGAGGTGGTGGTGGTCTTTGGCGGGGACGGCACGATCTTACGGGCGGCCGAGCGGGCGCTCGAAGCCGATATTCCAGTCTTGGGGGTCAACCTCGGCCACGTTGGTTTCCTCGCGGAGCTCGAAATGTCCCAGATGGATGAGTTGGTCGACCATGTCGTGCGAGGGGATTTCGTCCACGAGTCGCGGCTCACTATCGAGGTGACGGTCTATCGCGATGGCGACCCGACGCCGCTCTGGCGAACGGTGGCGGTAAACGAGGTCAGCCTGGAGAAGGCCGCCCGGATGAAGATGATCGACGTTATGGTCTCGATTGACAACCTCCCGGTCTCGCGCTGGGCCTGTGATGGCCTTTTGGTGTCAACGCCGACTGGTTCAACCGCCTATGCCTTCTCCGCCGGAGGCTCGGTGATGTGGCCGCAGTTGGAGGCTTACCAAGTGGTGCCGCTTGCCGCTCATGCCCTCTTCGCCCGCCCGATGGTCTTAGCACCGAGCTCGGCGGTCCGCTTGGAGTTGTTAGGCGAGGTGCCAGCGGTCTTGACCTGTGATGGGTCACGCAGTATCGAGGTTGAGGTTGGCTCGCGGCTAGAGATCGCCCGTTATCACCATGATCTGACGGTAGCGCGGTTAAGTGAGCAGCCTTTCACCTCGCGGTTGGTCAAGAAGTTTGCTTTGCCGATAGAAGGCTGGCGAGGGCGGGGGTAACGATGCTAACGGAATTAACGATCAAACAGCTTGGGGTGATTGAGGCGGCGACGATGGCACCGGGGCGCGGTTTGACGGTCGTCACCGGCGAGACGGGGGCGGGGAAGACGATGGTGGTCTCCGGCTTGGGTCTAATCGCCGGGGCCCGCGCCGACACTAGTACGGTCCGCAATCGCCAGGGTACGGCCCTGGTGGAGGCTCGTTTCACCGACCTGAGCCCTCAGGTCTGGTCTCAGATTGAAGCGGCTGGTGGTTTGGCTGAGGAAGGGGAATTGCTGATCACCCGCCAAGTGGCGGTCGAAGGTCGCTCTCGCTGCTGGATCGGTGGCGCTGGGGTGACCGGCACGACCCTCGCCCAGGTCGGAGCGGAACTGGTGACGATCCACGGTCAGTCGGAGCAGGTCCGATTGTCCACCCCAGAGCGGCAACGGCAAGTCCTCGATCGCGCCGCCGGGCCCGAGCTAGCGGTGATCCTGGCCGATTACCGTCAGTTATACGAGGAACGTCGTCAGATCGGTGAGGAACTGGAGTTGTTGAGCGCCTCGGCTCGGGAACGCGCCCGGGAACTCGACATGCTGACCTACGGACTAGATGAGATCGACAAGGTGGCGCCGAGCGCCGGGGAAGACGAGGCGCTGGCCTCGGAAGCGAAACGCCTCCAGGATGCCGACGATTTGCGCCGCTTGGCCTTCACCGCGATGGTGGCCTTGGCTGGCGATGAGGCCATGGACGTCACCTCGGTGGTGACCCTCGTGGCCCAGGCGCGCCGAGCACTAGCCCAAGCCGCTCTCAGCGATGAGCGAGCCCAGGGGTTGGCCGGTGCGGTCGAGGAGATCGCGGTCTTGGCGACCGACCTGGCCGGCGGGGTGGCCAACTATTTGGCGGACCTTGCCGCCGATCCGCTCCGACTGGAGTGGATCGAATCCCGGTTGGCGGAGCTCAAGGGTCTGACCCGGAAATATGGCGCCAATGCGACCGCTGTCCTGGCCTGGGCCGCCGAAGCCCAAGCCCGCTTAGGGGAACTAGAGCTCTCCGATGAGCGGATTGATCAGTTAACCGCTCGTCTGGAGGCTCTCGATGGCGAACTAGCCGAGCGGGCGGAACGGATTCGCCAGTTACGGTCGGCGGCGGCGGCGATCTTCGCCGAACAGGTGGCAGCCGAACTGATCGATTTGGCGATGCCTAATGCTCGGGTGGAGTTCGCTCTGACGCCACTAGCGGAGTTGGGCCCCTATGGCGGTGATGGGATCGCCATGCTCTTTACGGCTAATCCCGGTAGTGAACCGGCCCCGCTCGGACGGGTGGCTTCCGGGGGTGAGCTTTCCCGGGTCCGTTTGGCGATTGAGGTCGTGCTCGCCGACGCTAGTGAAGGGGCTACCTTCATCTTTGACGAGGTGGACGCCGGGATTGGCGGCATTGTCGGGCTTCAGGTCGGGCTCCGACTCGCCCGCTTGGCTCGGCAGGGGCAGGTGATCGTCGTCACCCACCTCGCCCAAGTGGCGGCTTTTGCGAGCACCCACTATGTCGTACGGAAAACTGATGACGGGGAGGTGACCGCTTCCGACTTAACGGAAGTTCGAGACACTGAGCGTCGGATGGAGTTGGCCCGGATGATGGGGGGGCTGGATTCCTCCGCGACCTCCTTGGCTCACGCCCGCGAGTTGGAGGCCCAAGCTCAGTCGATGATGGCCGCTAGTTGATTCCAGTTCAGAAATTGGCCTAGCTTTGGCATGTCAGTTGGCGTCGTTCGGTGATGATTCGGTAGGCTGAAGTCCCGTGGCAGACCGCAAGAAAACCAAACACATCTTTGTAACTGGCGGGGTGGTGTCCTCGCTCGGTAAAGGCTTAACCGCCTCCTCCCTGGGCTCCCTGCTCGTCGGGCGGGGTCTCAAGGTGACCATGCAAAAAATGGATCCCTATATCAACGTTGACCCTGGGACGATGAACCCCTTCCAACACGGCGAAGTCTTCGTGACCGAGGATGGGGGCGAAACCGATCTGGATATCGGCCATTATGAACGCTTCCTGAACCGCGACCTGACGGCGGCAGCGAACTTCACCACCGGCAAGATCTACTCGCTAGTGATTGCCAGGGAGCGGCGGGGCGATTATCTCGGCGACACCGTCCAGGTGATTCCCCATATCACCAACGCAATCAAAGAACAGATGCTATCGATTGCGGTGCCGGGGATCGATGTGGCGATCCATGAGATCGGCGGTACGGTCGGCGATATTGAGTCGCTACCCTTCCTGGAGGCGGCGCGCCAGATCCGGCGCGAGCTTGGTCGGGAGAATGTCTTCTTCCTCCATGTCTCCTTGGTTCCGTACATCTCGCCAAGCCAGGAAATCAAGACCAAGCCAACCCAGCATTCCGTCGCTGCGCTACGCCAGGTCGGCATTACCCCAGACGCCCTGGTGTGCCGCTCTGACCGGACGATTGAAGAACCCATCAAACGCAAGATCGCCTTGTATTGCGACGTTGATGAGGAGGCTGTGATCTCTTGCCCGGATGCCCCAAGCATCTATGACATCCCCAAGGTGCTCTTCCAGGAGGGCCTCGACGCCTATGTCGTTCGCCGCCTGGCCCTCTCCTTCCGCGATGTCAGTTGGAAGAAATGGGACGATCTGCTCGCCAAGGTTCACGAACCAAAAGTCGAAGTCACCGTGGGATTGGTCGGGAAGTATACTGACCTGCCGGATGCCTATCTCTCGGTTTGCGAGGCCCTGAGAGCCGGTGGTTTCGCCAACTGGGCTAAGGTCAATGTGCGCTGGATCAAATGTGATGACTGTGAAACCGCCGAAGGGGCCGCCACTCGTTTGGAGGGCGTCGATGCCGTGGTGATCCCCGGTGGCTTTGGGATTCGCGGGGTTGAGGGCAAGATCGGCGCGATCCAATATGCGCGGGAAAGAAAGATCCCAATCCTGGGGCTCTGTCTCGGCATGCAATGTATGGTGATTGAGGTTGCTCGTCACGTCGCCGGGCTCACCCAAGCTGATTCGACCGAGTTCGATCCGGCGACGCCTTATCCGGTGATCGCGACGATGGAGGAGCAGATCGATATCGTGGCCGGCGATGGCGACCTCGGTGGCACGATGCGCCTGGGAGGCTATCCAGCGGAGTTGGTCAAAGGCTCACTGGTGGCCGAGATGTACGGGTCGACGAAGGTTTCGGAACGCCATCGTCACCGTTATGAGTTCAACAACCACTATCGCGAGCCCCTCCAGGATGCCGGGCTGGTCATCTCTGGCACCTCACCGGATGAGAGTCTCGTGGAGTTCATCGAGTTATCACGCACCTTGCACCCCTTCTTCGTGGCCACCCAAGGCCACCCCGAATACAAGTCGCGTCCAACCCAACCCCATCCGTTATTCGTTGGTCTGATCGAAGCGGCCTTGACCCGGATCAGGGCGCGGCAGTCGTGAAGTTATCCGACGAGGCGACTAGTTGGCCCCATCAGCGGATCGCGACGACCTCGGGGATCTTGATGGACTTTGTTGTCGATGAGGTGACGGCTCCCGATGGGGCGGTTTTAGTGCGCAACTATCTCCAACATCCCTCGGCGGTCGGCGTGATTGCCGTCGATGACCAGGAACGGGTCGCGATCGTTCGTCAATACCGCCATCCGGTGCGCCGCCGCTGCATCGAAGCGCCAGCTGGGCTCTGTGATCAGGTTGGAGAAGACCCCCTCGAAGCCGCCAAGCGGGAGCTAGCTGAGGAATGCGGCTTAGCGGCCAACGACTGGCGGATGCTTGTCGATATTTACGCGACCCCCGGTTCCTCAACCCAGTCGACCAGGATCTTCTTGGCCCGTGGTCTCAGGGCGGTCGCGGCGCCAGAGGGTTTTTCCCCTGAAGGCGAAGAAGCGGAGATGATTGTCGCTTGGGCCGGGGTTGACGACCTCCTGGAGGCGATTTTTTCCGGCAATATTATGAACCCAACCCTAGTCAGTGGGCTATTAGCTTACAAATACACCCAGTTATCTTGAATTAACTCCCTCTCGAGGCTCCCCATGAAAGAATAATTGATAACCGGGGAGCGAGGGAAACCTCGTCGACTCAAATAATGTGGGAATTTTGGGGGATTAGGGTGACGCGACAGGTGTGGCAGGCCCTAGTGCCAGTGTTGGCATTAGCGGTGCTATTTTCGGTTTTTATTGGTCTGGTGGTGACTGGTCAGGCCCGCAGTGAGCAGGTTCTCGATCTTAATAACTCCGGTGTCTGGGTGACCTCTGATGCCAAGAGTGTTTTCGCGCGGATGAACCGCAGTGCCGGAGCGGTCGATGTCGTGCTCTCCGACTCCTCTCAGTTGCGGTCATCAAGGCTTGATGTCTTACAAGATCAGGAATCTATCCTCGGCTGGCAGCCGGATCGGGGACGGTTTTTCCCAATTGACACTAGTTCTGGTCGGGTGGTCGACGGGGTTGAACTGATCGTTGATCCAGGAGCTCGGATCAGCATGGGTGGTGGGATCTTGGCGATGCTAAACACCCTCGGCGAGGTCCGGGTGGTGGCGTATGCCCGAAATCAGACCCTCGATCCTTCCGGGCTTCAATCGGGACGTACGACTAGGGCGAACCTCCAAAACCTGGCTGGGGCGGTGGCAATCGCCGTCGACTCCGCCGGAACAATCTTTGCGGCCTCAGCCTCGGGGGAGTGGGCCTTGGTCCCCAAGAATGGTCCAACCCGCAGCGGGTCGGTGACGGCGATCGGGGAAGTCCTCACCTCGATCGAGGTGACCCTCGTTGGTGGGATTGGCGTGATCGCCGATGTCTTAACCGGCGAAATCTATACCACCGAAGGTGGTCGGCACCATCTCGGGTCCGACACTGGCATTGTTTTGCAGCAGCCTACGGCCACCGGCGATCGACTGGTTGTCGGGATGCGGACTGGCCTAATGTCGTTGTCGCTGCGTAGCGATGGATCCTGGGCTACGCTTTATTCGGTGCCTGACCCAGGCGCTGGACGCCTAGCGAGTGCCCCAGTGGTGTTGGGGGGCTATGTCTATGGGGCCTGGAGCGGCCAGCCAGCCCTGGTGGTCCGCCTCGCTGAGGATGGTTCGCGGATCATCGACGATGGGCTAGGCGCCAACGATGGGGGCCCCCGAACCTTGATCGACCCGGTTTTCCGGGTGAATTATGGGTCAGTGATTCTTAATGACCTCCAAACCGGTTGGGTCTTTGATGTTGACCAACAGGTCTCGCTCAGTGATTTGGAGTTGACCGAAGATGACGCGCCGGGGGCCGATGATCAAGCGTCGAGCCGAGTTGATCCGGTGACGGCGATCGATGACCATATCTGGGTGCGTCCCGGGCAGGTCTCGGTTCTACATGTGCTTGATAATGATCTCAATCCGAGTGGCGGCATCCTGGTGATTGCCGCCGTCGGCGCGGTCAGCGTTGGTCAGGTCGCGATTGCGCCGAATGGGCAGACCCTGGTTTTCACGCCACCCCTAGGACATTTTGAAGACATTGTCTTTAGCTACTCGGCCTCGAACCGTTCCCTGATTGGTGGGGACTCCGAGGAGTCAAGCTCGACCGCCCAGGTAACCCTATCCATGCGACCGCCAGATCGGAACTCACCCCCCACCCAGCTAGAGGCTAGTGATCGAAGCGCCTACCCGGTGGTTAGCGGGGGTACGGTGGCGATTAGCCCCTTGGGTAACTGGCGCGATGGTGACTGCGATCCTCTGGTGATCGTCGGGGCCGCCGACTCAGCGGGGCGACTAGTCCCGGTCACAAATCAGTCGGTGATTCAATACACCGCCCAGGCCGGGCTATATTCCGAAGAGGTTGCGGTGACCTACGTGGTGATGGACCCGCTCGGGGCTACCGCTAGTGGGGAAGTTATCGTCCAAGTCCTGGGATCGTCTGTCACCCATGGGGTGCCTCCGATTGCCAACGCTGATGTTGTGCGCGGAGTCATTGGCCAGCCGCTGACGATCTCGCCCCTCGACAATGACCAGCCGGGGGCCGATCCAACTACCAGGGACCCGAAGTTGAAATTGTCCGCACCGGTCGAAGGCCGGATCGGCTTGATCGCTCAGACTGATTTAGCCTCTGGGGTAATCACCGTCACCGCCTCTCGCAGTGGAACCTACTTCCTGGACTACGCCATTACCTATGGCTCAATGTCGGACTCCGCGGTGATTAGGGTCGATATTGTGGAACGTGATTCGATTCTGGCGATGCCGGACGCCATGGTCTTGTATGGTCGGGTCGGCAGCTATGTGGATGTGCTCGCCAATGATCATGACCCGGGCGGTTCCGTGTTAACGGTGGTGTCAGCGACCCCTCAAATCGCCGACCTCCTGCGGGTAGCGATCGTCGATGGTCGATGGGTGTGGGTCCAGGCGAAGACCGATAACCCTAGCCTGGCGGCCTGTGTGATTGATTATGTGGTCACTGATGGCTCTGGTAATGAAGCGATTGGGCAGATCACGGTCACCCTCCATCAGGCGATTGCCAATGATGTGGTCAGGGCGGTTGATGATTATGCCGTCGTCCGAGCCGGTGATGCCACTTTGATCCCGGTTCTCAATAACGATGTCGCTACCTCTGGGCAGAAACTGGTTCTCTTCCCCGCCGCAGCGGACTCGACTCTGCCCGCCGGCCAACTGAAGGTTACCAACCCAGGTGGAGGGTCGACTGCCGATACTGACTACGGTCAGGCCTATGTCGACGGGGATTATGTTCGTTATGTCGCCCCGCAACACCTCGCTGCGACCGAACGGATCCGGGTGGAATATCTGGTTGGTATTGCCGGTGGCACTCCGGTCAGCGGCGTAATTTGGATCGATGTGATCCCTCAACCCGATCAACATCTCGTCAACCTGCCGCCGCAACCGTCCGCCTTGGAGGTTCGCTGTGTCCGCGGGTCAACGATCGAAATCTATGTCACTCCTTATGGTCAGGATCCGGATGGGGACTCGGTGACAGTGGTGGGGCTAGCGGTTCCCCCAAAGTATGGTCGGATTGTCGAGATTCGGGGCAACACGCTGATCTATGAGTCCTACCCTGATGCCAAGTCTCCCGGCACCGACTCCTTCCAGTACATTGTCTCCGATCGCTGGGCGGCGACTGGGATTGGTGGGGTTCGCCTAGGGGTGGTTAGCCCCGGTCAGATCTCCCCACCGCTAGCGATTGATGATTATTACACCCTTCGCCCGGGGGTTTTCGGATTCATTCGGCCGACGAGCAATGACATTCTGCCGACCGGGGGTAAGAATCCTTCCATCAACTTGGATGGTGACCCGCCTGGTGTCAACCTGGTTTTCGACTCGACTGGGATATTTCCGGTTGTCAAGGTTCTGAGGGTTGAGGTCCCACTAGTGACGACTCAGGCGTTGACGTTTAGCTATCACCTGAGCGCCGGTGGCCAATCGGGGCCGTCCGCCCAGGTGACCATCGTGACTCAGGAGGGTTATAACAATCCGCCGCGGGTCTTCGATACTGTCGCCCGGGATCTGAAAGATGGTCAAGCTTATGTTCCAGTCCTCGCCGATGCCTGGGATATCGACGGACCACGTGAAGACCTCACCATCGTGGAGGTCAGTGCCGGTGAGATTGACTGCCCCGATCAAATGGACCCAACAACGCCTCCAGGAGAATGCCAGGTAGTGATCCCGCTCACCGATCAACCCCAAATCGTCTCTTATGTGGTGGCCGACGGCGACGGGGCTCGGGCGTCTGCGGTGATCTTTGTTCCAGCCCAGACCCCTAACAGACCTCAACTAGGGCCTAGTTCACTGATCAACCTCGCCGTCAACGGGACCAAGACGATTAATTTGAACGATTACCTTAGCTCGCCACGCGGTGGGGGACTGCACTTGACGGCGGCCTCCCGGGCTTGGACTGCCCCGCAAGCTCACCTCGCCTTGACCATTAACTCTGATTATGAAATCACCCTAACAGCGAAGAGCGACTACACCGGACCGGCCGCCTTGACCGTTGAGGTCCGCGACACCGCCGACTGGGCCGATCCGAGTGCCCTCATCGGGCTAGTGACCATCCCGGTTCAGATCGGGGCGATAAACCCGGTCCTATTCTGTCCGCCGGGCGCAATCGAAGTCGTTCAAGGTGGGCAAGCCCGCCCGCTGCCGATCGGGGAGTTCTGCCACGTCTGGATGCCAACCGAAGAGCAGGTTTCTGACCTAACCTTCACCGGGACTTGGAGTGTCGGCAAGGAGAACTTCTTAACCGTACAACCCGGTCAGGTCCTGAATGTCCAAGCCACCAGTGTGGCCAAACCGGGCACCCACGGCTGGTTGACGATCGGGGTCGATGGCTACGACACCACTAGTGAGATCCAAGTCGTCGTCGCGGGAGCGTCGAAGCCAACCCTCCAAGTCACCTCGATCGTCGATGTTAAACCAGGCACACTAGTCAAAGTCCCGGTCAACGTCCTTTCCCCGCTCACGAACTCCACCCCAACCATCATCGAAGCCTCCGCTGTGGGCAGCAATGTGGAGGTCAGGATCGCCAAGACCGACCTCTTGGTGGTGATTGGGCCTGAGGCGCGCGGGGTCTATACCTTCACGGTCATCGCTAGTGACCTCTCCGATCGCAGCCGCAGTGATCGCTGGGTGAAAACCACCTTCACAATCAAGGTTTATGCCCGCCCGAATGCCCCCTCCACCCCGCAACCAGGTGAACAGCCGCGACCCGGTTCGCTCTTCGTCCACTATCTCCCGGGGTCGGATAACGGGGCTCCGATTACCAACTACGTCGTCGAAACCGAAGGTGGTGGTACGACCAACTGCGGGATGAGCACCATCTGCGAGATCACCGGGTTGTCCGAACAAGCCCTCTACCGTTTCCGGGTCAAGGCCACTAATAAGGCTGGTGACTCCGATTGGAGTGGATGGTCTCGGACGATCACCTTGTCCACCGCGCCAACGTCCGTACGCAACCTTGCTTGCTCAAGCCCGATCCAGGACTCGGAGATTACCTTGACCTGGGATGCCCCAACCGGGATGTACCCGCCGACCAGTTATCGCGTCATCGCCGCGAGTAACACCTATACCGTCGCCCACCCGGAGCGCTCCTTGACCATTAGTGCCCTGGCAAACGGGCAGCATCAGTTCCGCGTTGTCGCCGAAAACGACGCCGGGCTGAGCCAAACCTCGCCTTTCGTGACCTGTTGGGCCTCCGGGCCGCCGATCTGGCCGAGTAACGCCGAAATCATGGTCCAGACCCAGAATCTCGGTGCGACTCGCCAAGTGCAGATTAGCTGGACGCCCGTTGGGCTTAACGGTCCCGGTCCGATCGTATATACCGTTTATCGGGTCAAACAGCCCGGTACAACCCTGGAGTTGATCGGCTCCACCCAGGACCACTCGATCATCGATCAAACGGTGCTGGTAAATGGCGACCAGTATAACTATGTCGTCGAAGCCGAAAACCCCGCCGGACTGGTGGCCACCTTGACGGGGGGCCCGTTCGTGGTGGGGGATAGTCCCGCTAACTGGGCCGCCAACTCCTTCACCATCGCCCCTACCGGGGTTTCGGGCGAGGTCAGTGTCGAGATCACTTCGTTCCCGAACTGGCATGGCGTCCAGGGTTGGGTGAGAACGATTTACAACGGTATTGACCAAGGCACGATTACGGTGGATAACCCTTCTGGTTACGTCATCGATCAGTCGATGAATGGTCGGCCGTTCACCATTTGGCTCCAGGCCTGTAATCCCTCCGGCTGTAATACCGCCGAGGCAGTCACCTTGTCCGACGGCCCCTATGGCCCCCTCAATCTGACGGGACTGACCATTACCTCTCAGCAGCCTCGGGAGGTTTGTTTTACGGTGACAGCGTCGGGCAATGGGCGCGGTGCCGCTCTCGGATTCGACGCCGAAACCGACACTGGTCAGGGGTTGGTAGTTAGTTACTCTCAGTTCGATGTGCCCGCCACCGGCAGTGTTAGTGCGGAGTCCTGCGCTACCACCGAGCCCGGCACTGCCTTGACGGTCTCGGCGACGCTGACCTCGACTAACCCGGATCGCGAAGTGATAGCGACAGTCCAAACCCAAGCGCCGGAACTACCGCAACTGCCGACCCCAGATTTGCGCGTTGAGCGCGATCTTGATCTGTTCAACGGTCGGGCGGTTTGCGCGGAGGTGGCCCTCACCCGACTGAGCGCCGGAGTGATGGCTAGGCTGGAGATCCGGCTTGATGGTGCGATGCTGGTCAACGATATTTACACCGGTACGGTTCAACTGGCTCGGCAATGTTGGGATGCGGGGGGCCATCAGGTCGCCAAGACCTTCAGCGCTAGGCTGTCGACGCTGTCGATCGACTGGAGGGATTCTGAGACTAGTCTCAAACCGGTCACCTCTCTGGTGGCCCCACCTCCCGACTGGGCCTCAGGAACGGTCTTCTTGACGGCCCTCGGCAATGGTCCTCAACTGCGGTTCTCGGTCTCGTCTTTCCCCGCCGACGCTGATTACGTCTCTCTGGTCCTAGCCGGTAGCCAGCACACGGTCTACGACACCGCGCCGGTCTCGCTTTCCGCACCCTATTGGACCACCCATGAGGCCACCAACATCATCGCCTGTCGCGAGGATGGAGGGGTAGCGGTCTGTAATCGCCCTTATGAGGATCTCTTTGGCCCGGTTGCTGCCACCGCTTGGGGTCCGCTATCGGTTGGTCTGGCTAGTTCATCGGTTGAGGGTGGGACTGCTTGCGTGGTCTTTAGTTACGACAAGGCTGGCGCTTCGGCGGTCGCGGCGATGTCTAATGACCTGGACAATACCTCGATCACGGACACTGGCAGTCAACTCGAGCAATGTGTTAGTGCCCAGTCTGGGGTCGATCAGGTCACTTTCACGATTATCTTGACCGATACCTCTCCGTTTGGTCGGCTCTCGGCGCAGACCAGTGTTACCTTGTATTTCTAGATTATTTCGCAACAGGCACATAAATGTGCCTGTTGCGAAATGACACGCAGCTGCGGTGGACACGGATCGGGCGATCTTCGGCACCCAGATATTGCGTCGTATGTCCAATACGACCACACTATCTGGGCATCGAATCTCATCCCGCCCGCGCCGTCCTCGCAAGCGTGGCATTTCGCAACAGGCACATAAATCGGCGGGCACAATTCATCCGAATTCTGCCCGCCGATTTATCTGGTGGGTTATTGGTCTAGGCGGTAGCTTGCTCGTACGCTTCGATCAAGGCGGAGCGCAGGCGCCCACGGTCGGGAACATTCCAACCATTGGCGGCACCCCAGGTCTTGATGGCGGTGATCTCTTCGCGAGACCGACGGGCCGGGATCGGGCGGGTTCGATTGCCGCCCCTTGATGTGGTGGCAGATAAGACCTGGCGTCCGACGGTGACATACTTCGCCACCGCTGCGGAATACTCGGCGTATTCGCTTTCCGTCAGATCAACTGCATAGGTTTTGTCGTCAAGTGTCAGAGTGTAAGTGCGAGCACCCGCTGCACCCGACAGGTCTGACACAATCATCACAGATGTTGCCAAGATGGCCTCCTCATGTTTACGTGTTATTCGCAGAATAATCCTCTGCTAAATAGCCTACACGCAATTTATCATATGCCCGCATATTAGGCCAACAAATGGGAGAAAAGCAATCGCTACTTTGTTTAACTAGGCGAAATCGCGGTCAAATGTGGTGGTAAACTGGTCTCATGAGTATTCCAGACGAATCTGCGGTCGTCAATCCACTAACACCAGCCGCTTCGCTCAACTTCGGCGAAGTGATTTCCTCCAGTTTCAAGGTCTATCGGCGGCGTTTTGGTCCCCTGATTGGGTTGAGCCTGATTCTCGCCTTAGCGGTCGCTGGGCTGACTGGGCTCTATCTGCTCTGGTTTATGAACTGGGTGATGAACTATGCGGACAAGCTCTATCGAACCACGCCCCCCGAACTGATCTGGGGGACGACCCTCTCGGTGTCGGTGCTGACCCTGTTGCTGGTCGTTGTCGGATGGTGGTCAACTCTCGGGTTCTGCGCTCTCGCCGATGCGGAGTTGACCGGACAATCCCTCAGTCTTGGTCAGGCGATAAAGGTGGCCATTAATCGGGTCACGAGCCTGCTCCCCATCGCCCTCGTCGTCGCCGCCGGAATCGCCGCCTTCACCTTGGGGATCATGGCCTGGACCACACAATTCCTCGACCTGGGAACGAATCCCGATAACGCCGTTGGAACGATGATCGTGACGATATTGCTGGTCACCTTGGGATCGCTGATTGCGGTGGTGGTGAGTTATTACCTCCAGGCCAAGCTCTTCTTGACCTTCCCGGTGATGGTGGTGGAAGCCCGCTCGATCTGGAAGGCCTTGCCGCGTAGTTGGCGGATTACCAAGGGTTCGGCTTTGATAAACTTCCTGATCATCTTCGTAGTTGGGATCGTTGTCGGCGCGGTCACATCGGTGTCTACCTTGCCCTTGTTGCCGGCGGGGATTGCGATGGGGATGGGGTCCGTTGGTGCCCTCACCATCGGACTGATCGCGATGGTCGTCTTGATGGCAATCGCGATTGTCTTCACCGCCCCCTTCCTGCCGGTTGCCTCCCAGGTGGTCTACCGCAACGTAGGGCGAGAGCAGAACGAGCTTGCTCGTTATGCCGAGCCCAAGGAAGCGGTTGACGAGCGAAGCGAGGAGCATCGAGATCGTGATCGAGCGGGTCTCGTCTGAGGTGGCCGACACTGCCCTCGATCGGGGTGTACGGGCGTACCTCGATCATCTCAAGGCCGAACGGGGACTGTCGGCGCATACCATCGCCGCCTACACCCGCGACCTGGACCGCTATCTTGACTACCTATCAAGCCAATCAATCAGTGAACCGGAAGCGATCAGCCCGGCGATCGTCGCGGGCTTTCCGATTGCTCTGACCAAGACGGGGCTCGCCCAGGCCAGTGTCGGGCGAATGACGGTAGCGGTCCGCGGGCTCCATCGGTTCTGGCTTGACGATGGCTTGAGCACAGTCAATCCGGCGCAAAATGTCGCGCCGCCTAATCAGACCCGTCACCTGCCTAAGGCGCTCAGTCTCGATCAAATTGAAGCTCTGATCACCGCCAGTGGCGGACGAGCCCTAGCGCCGAGCTCTGGTGAGCTTTGTGACTGGGCGTTAGTGGAGATCCTCTACGGGACCGGGGCGAGGATCTCCGAGGTCTTGGGGCTTAATGTTGACGATGCCACGCGGATGTTGAGTGACGAAACCGCCGGGTTGAAACTGATGGGTAAGGGTTCGAAGGAGCGATTGGTGCCAGTCGGGCGCTATGCCCGTGAGGCCCTCGAAGCCTGGTTGGTGCGGGGTCGTCCGTCCTTAGCTGGTCGGACGACACGGGGAAACCCGGCCTTGTTCCTCAACGAGCGCGGTGGACGGATGTCGAGGCAAAGTGCCTTCAACCGGATTGAGGCTCTGGGGCGGAAAGCCGAGATTGCGGCTGAGGTGTCGCCGCATACCTTGCGACACTCCTATGCCACCCATCTGATTGATGGCGGTGCCGATGTGCGGGTCGTCCAGGAACTCCTCGGGCATGCCTCGGTGGCGACCACCCAGATTTACACCCTGATCACCATTGATCACCTGCGTGAGGTTTACCGCACCGCTCATCCCCGGGCCTTGGATCGCTGAGTTCCTTGGGGTTTGAATCCTTCGATTCGTCTGATATATCAGGCGAAACTCGAAAGATGTATATCGGCCTTTAGAATGGCACCGCAGAGCGGGGCCGATTACAATAGGGTGGAATTGACCTCGCTTTCATGCGGGGAGAGAGCAGGGATTGACGATGAGTCTACTGGACAGGATCTTGCACGCTGGTGAAGGTAAGTACATCAAGAGGTTGCAACGGATCGCGAACCAAGTGGCAAGTATCGAAGAAGACTTCATCGCCATGGACGATGAGGAATTACGGGGACAGACAGCCGACTTCAAGCAGCGCTATGACAACGGGGAATCCCTAGACTCTCTGCTCCCAGAAGCCTTTGCCACCGTCAGGGAGACCTCCAAGCGGGTGCTCGATAAGCGCCACTTCGACGAGCAAGTCATGGGTGGTGCGGCTCTCCACCTCGGCACGATCGCCGAGATGAAAACCGGTGAAGGTAAGACGCTGGTGGCGGTGCTGCCGTCGTACCTCAACGCCATCACCGGCAAGGGTGTTCACGTGGTGACGGTCAACGACTATCTGGCCAAGTTCCAGTCTGAACAGATGGGCCGGGTCCACCATTTCCTGGGGCTGGAAACCGGGGTTATCCTCGCCCAGATGACGCCTTTTGAGCGGCGGGCCGCCTATGGCGCGGACATCACCTATGGCACAAACAACGAGTTCGGCTTCGACTTCTTGCGCGATAACATGGCGCTGCGCCTGCCCGACTGCGTCCAGCGCGGGCATAACTTTGCGATCGTTGACGAGGTTGACTCGATTCTGGTTGACGAGGCGCGGACCCCGCTGATTATCTCTGGCCCGGCCGAGGATAATGCGACCTGGTATCCAGAGTTTGCCCGGATTGCGGGCGCCTTGAAGTGTAATAAACACTATGAGGTGGACGAGAAGAAGCGGACGGTGGCGGTGCTGGAGGCCGGGATTACGGCCGTTGAGCAGCGCTTGGGGATTGAGAACCTCTACGAGTCGGCTAATACCCCGCTGATCTCCTATCTCAACAACGCGATCAAGGCCAAGGAACTCTTCCGTCTCGACAAGGACTATGTGGTCACCGATGGTGAGGTTCTGATTGTCGACGAGTTCACGGGACGGACGCTAATCGGTCGGCGTTACTCCGAGGGTTTACACCAGGCGCTGGAGGCCAAAGAAGGGGTTGAGATCAAAGCGGAGTATCAAACCCTGGCGACCATCACCTTGCAGAACTATTTCCGGATGTACGAGAAGTTGGCCGGTATGACTGGTACGGCGAAGACTGAGGAATCGGAATTCCAGAAGATCTACGGTCTCCGCGTCCTGCCGATCCGGACCCATATGCCAATGATCCGTGACGATAAGCGCGACTTCGTTTACCGGACCGAGTCGGCAAAGTTTGATGCGATTGTCGCTGATGTGATCGAGCGCAATGATGTCGGTCAGCCGGTTCTGATTGGTACGGCTTCGGTGGAGAAGTCCGAGGAACTGGCGCGGCGCCTGAAGCGCAATGGCGTGCCTCACCAGGTTTTGAACGCCAAGCAGCATGCTCGGGAGGCGGCGATTGTCGCTCTGGCTGGGCGCAAGGGTGCCGTCACGGTCGCCACCAACATGGCCGGGCGTGGCACAGACATCATCTTGGGTGGCAACCCAGAGTTCCTGGCGGACGCCTTGTTGCGCGAGCGCGGACTAGACCCCGTCGAGACCCCGGATGAATACGAGGCGGCGTGGCCGAAGGCGGTCGAGGATATCACCGAGCAGGTGGCAGCAGAACATGACGAGGTCGTCGCCGTCGGCGGACTCTATGTCATCGGTTCGGAACGCCACGACGCTCGACGGATCGACAACCAGTTGCGTGGTCGTTCCGGGCGCCAGGGTGACCCTGGTGAGTCGCGGTTCTACCTGTCCCTACAAGATGACCTGATGCGTTTGTTCAAGTCCGACATGGTGGACTGGCTGATGCGTACTCTAAAGGTGCCCGAGGATGTGCCGATCGAGGACAAGCGCATCACCAAGATGATCAAGAATGCCCAAGAGCAGGTTGAGGCCCAGCACTTCGATTCCCGCAAGAACGTCCTGAAGTATGACGATGTCATGAACCGTCAGCGCTATGTGGTCTACAAGGATCGCCGCCGGGTCCTAGAGGGGGCGGATGTTGAAGAACAGCTCCGGGATACCGTCACCAAGGTTGTCACCCAGTATGTTGAGGGGGCGACCGAAGGGTATGAGGATGAATGGGATCTAGATCAACTCTGGGCTCAGATGAAGTCGCTCTATCCGGTTGGGTTGAAGGTCGCCGACTTCGATAACGATGATCTGTCCCAGACTCGTCTAGTGGAGGCCTTCGTCGAGGACGCTCAAGCCGCTTATGACAAGCGCGCTGAGGAGCTCGGCGAGGAACTGATGCGGGCGGCCGAGCGCCAGGTCTTGTTGACGGTTTTGGACCGCAAGTGGCGCGAACACCTCTACGAGATGGATTACCTTCGCGAGGGGATCGGGCTGCGCTCGATGGCCCAGCGGGACCCGCTGATCGAATACCAGCGCGAGGGTGCGCAGATGTTCTTGGAGATGATGGATTCGGTGATGGAGGAGGTGGTCTCCTTCCTGTTTAGGATCCAGGTGCAGACCGCCTTGCCCGCCCCGGTTGCCGAGACCCCGGCCGAGAAGGCGCGACGGGATGTCCGCCGGGCGGCCCGCCAGGCGCTGGCAGCCGAGGAAGCCGCGGCGCGCTCGGAGATCCATTTCTCCGCTAATGGTCTGCTCGCGCCGGTCGCCCAGCGCAGTCAGGTCGTCAAGAAGGCTCCCCAGTCTGCCAAGTCCGCTCAGGTTGCCAACCTCCGCGAGTCGCGCCCCGGCGCTGCCGGACGCCGCAATAAGAAGAAGCGCTGAGGACTCAGGGCATTACCAAATCACTACACCGCCAGCCCTGACCACTGCGAGTCACCCGACAGGCCGCCGCATGATCGCGTACGGAGGTTGACAGGTGTAAGGCAACCTCCGCCGAGTGCTCAGAGGTCGCCTGCACCCTCATTGAAGCCAAGCGCACCTTCATCCCCCTCAGTCGCTGGTGGCGTTCCCGGATCAGCTTTAGCGAAGCCGAGTCGAACCACATCTCCAACTGCCCGAGTGGACGCCGCCCGTCCAGCGACTCGGCAATGATATTGGCTAGCCGCTCCGCCGCCATCTCCAAAACCGGCCCCAACTCCACCGAACTGACTTTCACTTCCACCGGCAAACTCTCTGGTTCATCCCCCCTGGCCTGATCGTCGACAACCCCCGCTCGAGTAGGCGTCGTCCAAGTCCACCCCGGCGGCTGAACCACCTCCAGAAGATAACACCGAGCCCTCGTCAAATCACTCATAGACCCACTATCAACCCCTCCCACCCCCAAAACAAGCCCCCCCGCCCAAATCTGTGGATAACTTTCGTAAAATCCTTTCTTAAAGGCCATCTCTTTAGCTCAACCGTGATGGTCCCCCAAACGCAGATTCCTGGCATCGATCGGTACAAGACAACTCCAGGATTTAGGCCCTTTTTCCGCCCACCTTCCGAACTCCTGGAGTGAGCGACCTGATTTCGGCTTTTTTGGTGAGTTAGCTCCAGGATTCTGGTCACCAGGCGGCAAACAGGCCGATTTACTGGAGTTAGCTCCTCAGGCTAGGCAAGGCGAGCGACAACGGGTAGAAGCGCCGAAAGGATGGGTTGAGCTAGGGGTGGCGGTTGGAGGAGAGCCAGTCGTTGCCGACTTTTTCGCAGGCTTCAATGATTTGGGTGAGGTATTTGGCGGTCATCTCTTCGAGGCGTTTGCCGACCAAGGGGATTTTGACGGTGAAGTTGGTGTCGTAGACCATGTCGGTGCCGCCGTCGGTGGGGTTGAGGCGCAGGGGGCCGTCGGACTCGGCGGGCATACCAGCCAGGGTGATCGTCATTCGGCCAACCCTCGTACCATCGGCGGACGGTTTCTGCCAGGTGACCAACTCGGTGACCGTGATCTGGGAGCCGATGATTCGGCGGGCGGAGTCCGGAGCAGCGAGCGTGAAATCGGCGGCTAGACCCTGCTCGATTGGTCGGACCGCGACCGTGAGGGCTTGGATCTCCTTGCCGACATGTTCCGCGAACGCCGGGTTGATCAGCATCGCCGCCACATCATCGCAGGTGGCAGCAAAGGTCATCGTCGAAGTGATATGCATGGCACTATGCTAACCCAACACTGGGCGCGCGGCACGCGTTCCGATGGCGGCGATTGGTTGCCCAGCGGCCGTACCAGAGCCATCGCGACGGGAATCCGGGGTTGGCAACCCGATAGGGGAGCCGGAGGCAGCCGCCGCTACTGGGCAGGGGCCGACCCAAGCGAGGTGGAGGGTGTCTTCACCTTTGAGGAAGCGGTGGGAGCGAACGCCGCCGGTGGCGCGCCCCTTGGCGGGATAAAGCTCGTAGGCGGTGACCTTGACCGTGCCAACGTCGGTTCCTGGCAGCGATCGGGAGGAGCCCGCGACCGTCACGACCATGGCGTCTTCGGCATTGACCACGCCAAAGAAGACCACCTGGGCCCCGCCAGTTAGGCTGATCCCGGCCATACCGCCGCCAGACCGGCCTTGGGGACGGACCTTGGCGGCGCCAAAGCGCAGCAGCAAGGAGTCGGAAGCGACGAAGACCAGGTCAGCGGTGTCGTCGCGCAACTCCACGGCCCCGATCACCTCATCACCATCATCGAGCCGAATAATCTCCCAGGAATCCTTGGTGATGATCTCGGGGTTAGTCCGCTTAACGACCCCCTGACGGGTGCCAAGGGCCCAACCGTAGGTCGCGTCATCCAGAGTCGTCAGCCCGAGGGCTTTCTCGCCCGTCTCCAGCCCGATCAGTTCGCGCAACGGCACCCCACCTTGTAGATTGACCGGCACCGAGGTATGGGGGAGGGCAGGGGCCTCAATCGCCCCCAGACGAATAATCCGCCCCATCGATGTCAGCACCCCAACCTCCGACCGGGTCCGGGTGGAAATCACCGAGATCAAGGCGTCATGGACTGCCCGAGGCCCAAGCTCAGGTGGAGCCTGATCGGTATCCATCCGCGCGATCAGCCCGGCGCTCGACAAGAAGACCCAACAGGGGCCATCAGGGACCTCTATCGGCCCCTTGGCGAGAGCAGCGGTCAGCGGGGAGACCCCAGAATCCGAGAGCAAGACCGTCCGGCGGGGAGTGCCAAACTCTTGAGCCACCCGAGTGAGATCGTCGGCGACCACCTGTGCCAAACGATTGGAATCCCGCAAGATCGCTTCCAGTTCCGCGATCCGCCGCGCCAGAGCGTCGCGCTCGGACTCCAGCTCGATACGCGAGAGCTTGGTCAGCCGCCGCAACTGCATATCCAAGATGTAGGTCGCCTGAATCTCCGTCAGCTCAAAGGCCTCAATCAAGCGCACCTTCGCTTGCGCCGCATCATCCGAAGACCGGACGATCGCGATCACATCATCAATATCAAGGATGGCGATCAATAACCCAGCAACCAGATGCTGACGATCAAGGGCTTTCGCCAGTTGGAAGCTCGTCCGCCGCTCGGTCACCTCTAGACGGTGATCGAGGTAAACCTGAAGCAGGTCCTTCAGCCCGAGGGTCCGCGGCTGGCCGTCCACCAAGCTAACGGCGTTTATCGAGAACGAATCCTCCAACTTGGTGTGCTTAAACAGTTGCTCGGCCAACAACTCCGGATTGATCCCATTCTTAACCTCAATGACCAGGCGCGTGCCATTCTTCAAGTCAGTCAGGTCTTTCATATCGGCCACCCCGGTGATGGTCTTCTTCTCGACCAGGGCTTTGACCTGTTCCATGATCTTTTCCGGCCCAATGAGGTACGGCAGTTCGGTGACGACGATCCCCTTACGCCGCGGCGACACCTGCTCAATCCGCGTCGTCGCCCGAATCTTGAAAGCCCCCCGCCCAGTCGCATAAGCATCCCGAATACCATCCAAGCCGATAATCTTGCCCCCAGTGGGCAGATCCGGCCCCGGCACGAAGCGCATCAGCTCCTCCAGACTAGCCTCCGGATTCGCCAACAGATACTTCAAGGCACCGACCACCTCAATGAGATTGTGGGGCGCCATATTGGTCGCCATCCCCACCGCGATCCCCGCCGCCCCATTGACCAGCAGATTCGGAAAAGCCGCCGGCAACACCACCGGCTCCGATTCTTTCCCATCATAGTTCGGCCGAAAATCAACGACATCTTCGTCAAGCCCCGCCGTCATCGCCAGCGCAGCCTGAGCCATCCGACACTCGGTATAACGCATCGCCGCTGGCCCCGCATCCAGCGACCCAAAGTTTCCATGCCCATCCACCAATGGCAGCCGCTGCGCCCAAGGCTGCCCAATCCGCACCAAAGCATCATAGATCGCCGTATCGCCATGCGGATGGAGCACACCCATAACCTGCCCGACGACCCGCGCACACTTAACATGAGCTTTATCCGGACGAATCCCCATGTCATCCATGGAAAATAGAATTCGCCGCTGAACCGGTTTCAACCCGTCCCGAGCATCCGGCAACGCCCGCGAGTAGATGACCGAGTAGGCATACTCCAGGAAAGAGGTCTCCATCTCCTGTTCGACATCAACGTCAATGACCCGTTCGCCATAGCCGTTTTCGTCATCCAGTTCGACCTTAGCCACCCTCACTCCTTAACAGTCCGGGCACCCCGAATAGACGAGTTTTCACCCGACCCCGCCATGCTACAGCCCCTAGTGCCGCCAAAGCGGAGGACACGCTAAGGGAGAGGCGCCGACGTTGCTGTGCAGAAGGCGTTTCGCGCCGCGATCCCTGCGGGATCATATCGCGGCGCTCGGACTCGCGCCGAAAACAGCACTGCGTGCTTAAATCGTTTCACGATTTTTTCGACCCAGCTTCTGTTCCTCGCGAGTTCCTCGCTCGTCAACCGCTTCCTTGGCCTCGGCAAAACGAGCAAGCTCGTTCTGCTCTCGGCCCGCGTCGCGGTGCCCAACAACGTTGGCGCCTCTCCCTTTCCCCACCAAATGATCAAAAGGGGGTCTTTAGTAGTTCCTGGATCTTAGGCAATAAAGCGTGGCCGTCAGCTCCTCGTACCTCGTCAATCTCCGCAGGTCGCTCCCATGGGAAGACTGTTAGCTTGGAGGGGGTGCCGTGGGCGAGAACTTGCTCCATGGACGGCAACTCTCGAATCGCAATCCCGGCGACATTATCGGGATGACGGCGGGCAAACTCGGCGTACAAAGCTGGATCGTGCTGACCATCGTCGCCAACGAGCAGCCACCGGATTTTGGGGAAGTCACGGGCCAGCGACGCCAAGCTGATCCGCTTGTGCTCGGGTCCAGACCGGAACCAGCCGGTATTGGTTGGTCCCCAGTTCGTTAACAGCATCGGGCCGGACGGATAGCCATGTCGGGCGATGAAACGCTCGAGGAAGGGCTGGGTGTCCCAGGAGCCGGTTGAGAGGTAGATCAGCGGGGCACCAGGATGTTGGCGCAAGATGGTTGTTAGTGCTCCAGCCATCCCAGTGACGGGCACCCTTGCTCCCTCAGTGAGGAAGAAGGCGTTGTAGGCGGCGATCATTGGGCGCGGTAAGAAGCAGGTGATGACGGTGTCATCGATATCGGAGACGATGCCGAAACGAG
>JAIRKB010000216.1 GCA_031260385.1 Propionibacteriaceae bacterium
GGCGAATGTTCGATCTGCTTGTCAAGATGGGTTTCAAGGAGATTGAGATCGGCTTCCCGTCCGCCTCGGCGACTGACTTTGCCTTCGTACGCACGCTGATCGAGAACGACCGGATTCCCGATGATGTCCACATTTCCGTCTTGACTCAGGCGCGGGAGGATCTGATCGACCGGACCGCCCAGTCACTAATCGGGGCGCGCAGTGCCAGCATTCATCTCTATAATGCCTTGTCAGAGCTATTTAGGCGCGTCGTCTTCCAACATACTCCTCAGCAGACCAAGGAACTGGCTCGCCAGGGCACGCGCTGGATCATGGACTATGCCGAGAAATACCTGCCGGATGTGGAGTTCGGCTACGAATATTCGCCGGAGATTTTCACCCAAACGCCGACCGATTACGCGCTCGAGGTCTGCGAGGCGGTAATGGATGTCTGGCAGCCCGGCCCGGGCCGTGAGATCATCCTCAATCTGCCGGCGACGGTCGAGATGTCGACCCCCAACACCTACGCCGATCAGATCGAGTATTTCTCGCGTGGGATCTCGCGCCGGGAGTTCGTTGCGCTATCGCTACACGCTCACAATGATCGGGGTACGGCGATCGCCGCCACCGAGTTAGCGCTGATGGCAGGGGCTGACCGGGTCGAAGGTTGCTTGTTCGGCCACGGTGAGCGGACGGGCAATGTCGACCTGATCACCCTGGCGATGAACCTGTTCTCCCAGGGGATCGACCCGGGGCTCGACCTGTCGAATATCGACGAGATTCGCCGGACGGTTGAGTATTGTACGGGTCTGCCGGTCCATCCCCGCCACCCGTACGCCGGTGACCTAGTCTTCACCGCCTTCTCCGGTTCACACCAGGACGGGATCAAGAAGGGCTTGGAGGATCTCGCCTTGCGCGCCGAAGCCCAAGGGCTAGGCCTGCACGAGATCCCTTGGCAAGCTCCGTACCTTGCCATTGACCCGGCCGATGTCGGGCGGTCCTATGAAGCGGTGATCCGGGTCAACTCGCAGTCCGGCAAGGGCGGCATGGCTTATCTGATGAAGACTGATCACCACTTTGACCTGCCGCGTCGCCTGCAATTGGATTTCTCGCGCGCCGTTCAGCGCTACACCGATGCCACCGGCAAGGAGGTCTCCTCTAGTGAGATCTTGGACTTGTTCACCGACGAGTATCTGGCCGAGCCGACGCGGGTCGCCCTCCAGAAGGCCGATGTGGCCAGCACCGATGGCCAATACGAGTTGACGGCTTCGGTGACCACTGGGGGCCAGTGCCTAGAGATCTCTGGTGAAGGCAACGGCCCGGTCTCGGCTTTCGTCGATGCCCTAGGTCAACTTGGCTATGAGGTGCGGGTGCTGGACTTCTCCGAGCACGCTCTGTCGGCCGGTGGTGACGCCCAGGCTGCCGCCTACGTCGAAACCGAGATTACGGTTGGAAATGACACCGCGGTCTGGTGGGGGGTCGGGATCGATCCCTCGATCATCAAGGCTTCCCTGAAGGCAGTTTGCTCGGCTTTGGACCGGGCTTATCGTGATCTCGGAAACGGCTAAGAAATCGATATTGACAACGCATATTGGTGCAATAGATCCTAGTGATATCTTAATCACAATTCGGTAACGAATCACATCTGACAATGCCTGCACCCACCGCTGGCAAGATATGATCACTGTTTAGCGCAGAGAGTCATACGGGATCTTTGCCAACCAATTTGTCCGGGTCGCGTGGTAGAGGGCACGTTACTTCCACCACCCGCCCGTCATCAAGTCCTGACCGGGGGGATCAGGCGCTTCGGTGGGGGCACCCAAAAGGTGCCCCCACCCCAGTTATTTAGGGGCTGGGTCGGTGGACAACAGACTGCCTGTCCGTCGGCGGGTCCACCCTTCCACTAAAACCCGAGGCGGTTTAGGGCTTTGGGGTTGCGCTGCCATTCCTTTTCGACTTTGACTTTGAGGTCGAGGTGAACGGGTGTACCAACGAGACGAGTGATCCGGGCACGGGCTTCGGTGCCGATCAGTTTGAGCCGCGCCGCCTGGCGGCCGAGAATGATCGGCTTTTGGGAGTCGCGTTCGACGATCAGGTTGGCGTAGATATCGAGCAGCGGTTTGTCTGGCGCCCGATCGGGGCGCAGGCCCATTTCGTCGATGGTGACGACGATCGAATGTGGCAGTTCCTGGCGGACCTCGGCTAGCGCCACCTCGCGGATTAGCTCGGTGATCAGGGTCTCGGTCGGCTGATCGGTGACCTCCCCATCCGGATAATAGGCCGGTCCCTCAGGGAGGTGGTTGATCAGTAAGTCGCGAAGCAGAACGAGGTTCTCGCCGCTAGTCGCCGACACCGGCACGATTTCCGACCAGGTGATCCCGAGCTCCGACTCCAAGGATTGGATATCGAGCAGATGGCGGGTGACTTGGTCTTTTGACGAAGCTAGATCAAGTTTCGTCGCCAGAGCGACCAGGGTCGGGCGGTGAGAAAGGGCCGCAATCTCCCCGATCAGATAGCGGTCACCCGGCCCGATCCGCTCCGGGCAAGGCAAACAGACCCCGATGATGTCCACCTCGCTCCAGGTGTCGTAAACCAGTTGGTTGAGACGTTCGCCGAGGAGGGTACGCGGCCGGTGCACCCCCGGGGTGTCCATGATGACCAGTTGACCGTCGCTGCGGGTGACAATCCCCCGCACAATATGACGGGTCGTCTGCGGCTTATCAGAGGCGATCGCCACCTTCTCCCCCACCAGGGCATTAGTCAGCGTCGACTTCCCCGCATTCGGGCGACCCACAAAGCAAGCAAACCCCGACCGATGGCCGTTGGTCGGTGGGTTGGGTTCGTCTCGATGACTATTGAGGGGATCTTGGGGAGAAGGGGAAGTGGGGGTCATGGGGTCTCTCTCGTTACCAGGATGGTGGTCAGTTGGTGGCGGCGGCCGGTGAACTGGTCAGCAGTCATTGTCAGGCCTTCCCAGGTCACAGTGGAACCGGGGATCGGGACCATGCCAAGCTCCTTGGCCATGATGCCACCGATAGAGTCGACGTCTTCGTCATCGAGTTCACAATCAAAGAGATCCCCTAGATCAGCTAGCGACAACCGCGAGGAGACCCGGTAGACCCCGGGGTCAACCTCAGTGGCCGGGTCGATCTCCGAATCGTACTCATCTTGGATCTCACCGACGATCTCCTCAAGCAAGTCCTCAATCGTGACGATGCCAGCCGTACCCCCAAATTCATCAACCACCACCACCATATGGGTATGGGCCGCCTGCATCTCTCGCAACAGATCATCAGCCGGCTTGGAATCAGGGCACCAGGTGACCGGCCTCACCAGCGAAGCGACCAACTCCTGGGATTGGGCCTCAGAATTGTCAAAGATCCGCTTGACAATATCCTTCAAGAAGACGATCCCGATCACATCATCAAGGCCTTTCGGCCCGGTCACCGGGATCCGCGAAAACCCTGACCGCAAGGCCAAAGACAAGGTTTGGCGTAAGGTCCGATCGGCCTCGACATAGAGAACATCGGGACGCGGCACCATCACCTCACGGACCAGGGTGTCACCGAGGTCGAAGACCGAGTAGATCATCTTGCGCTCATCGGCCTCAATCTGGTTCGAAGCTTCGGCAAGCTCAACATACTCCCGAAGCTCATCTTCGGAGGTGAACGGGCCATCTGGGTAACCCCGCCCAGGCGTGATGGCATTGCCGAGCAAGATCAGCAGTTGGGGAAAGAAATAGACGACGGTCGTCAAGACGGCCATCAGGTGGCAGGTAAAGGTCGCGACGCCCACCATCCGTTGGCGCCCCAAGGTCCGCGCTGAGACCTGGACTACGACAAAGAGGGCGACGATAACGATCGCCGCCGCCCCGACTAGGGCCGCCGTACCCCCGATCTGATGTAAGAAGAGCCAGAGCAGACCAGCGGCAAAGATAACCTCGAAGACCAGACACAAGAACAGGGCGGTCGAGATGGTCGGCGCCGGATCAGCGGCGATCTGGGCGATCTTGGTCGCCCGCTTGGCGTCATCGGCGACTAGTTTGCGCGCCCGACCAGCCGTTAGCGCCGTGAACGCCTCCTGGACGGCAGCGAAGAAACCAGCTACCACAAGCAGGATCACCAGCAGAGCGATGAACCCGAGTAGGGCCAGGACCGGCAACCTATCCATTCCCCGAGCCTCGTTGTTTCTCCCAGGCTCGGATGATCTGGTCGTTGAGGTTGAACATCAGCGCCTTCTCAGTCGGCTCAGCGTGGTCGAAACCCACCAGATGCAAGATCCCGTGGACCAGCAGGTAATCGGCTTCCTTGATCGGGGAGCGTCCCGCCTCCACGGCCTGGCGTTCGGTGACCGAAGGGCATAGTACGATATCGCCGAGCACCCCGAGCGGCGGTTCCCCACCGGTTGGGCTAGGCCGCAACTCGTCCATCGGGAAGCTCAAGACATCGGTCGGGCCTTCCTCATCCATGAACTTGCGGTTGTAGGCGGCCATGGTGTCCTCATCAACCATCACGATCGACAACTCAGCGTCAGGATGGATCCGCAGGGCAGCCAAGGCGAAACGAGCCAGGCCGACGAGGTGTTTCTCATCAACCGGCAGACCAGACTCATTGTTTATATCAATCATGGGCGTCTCCAGGGTGGCGTCGCCGGGCCGACATGATCGGCTTCATAGACGTCGTAAGCGGCAGCGATATGGCCCACGAGGGGATGTCGGACCACGTCGCGGTTGGTCAGGCGGCAAAAGGCGATGTCCGTGACCCCTTCGAGGATCGAGGGGGCCTCTTTGAGACCGGACTTCATCTGGGTTGGCAGGTCGATCTGGGTGACATCGCCGGTCACCACCATCGTGGAACCGAAACCGAGCCGGGTGAGGAACATCTTCATCTGCTCCATCGAGGTGTTCTGGGCTTCGTCCAAGATAATGAAAGCGTCGTTGAGGGTTCGCCCGCGCATGTACGCCAGGGGGGCGATTTCGATCGTACCAGCCGTCAACAGGCGGGGAACCGAAGCCGGGTCGAGCATATCGTGGAGAGCGTCATAGAGCGGACGCAGATAAGGGTCGATCTTCTCGGACAATGTGCCGGGTAGGAAGCCCAAACGCTCCCCAGCCTCGATGGCCGGGCGCGTCAGAATGATCCGCGACACCGCCTTCGACTGCAAGGCCTGGACGGCCTTGGCGACCGCCAGATAGGTCTTCCCCGTCCCCGCTGGGCCGATCCCAAAGACGACAGTATGAGAGTCGATGGCGTCAACATAGCGGAACTGGTTCGCGGTCTTCGGCCGGATCGTCCGTCCCCGGTGGGACAGGATCGACGAGGTCAACACCTCCGCCGGGCTGAGAGTCTCAGTCTCATCCATCGCCAAGATATTGGCGACATCGGCGAGGCTCAGCCCTTGACCAGTTCGCAGGACGGTCACCATCTGGGTGAGCACCGCTTCAGCGCGACTAATCGCTGTGGGCGAGCCATTAAGGCTGATCTCATTACCGCGGACGTGAACATCGGCTTCGAGGCGATCCTCAAGGAGCCGCAAAAACTCATCCCCCGCCCCCAAGACGCCCACCATCGGAATCGATGAGGGCACGGTCACGCGGCGGTTTTGGCTACTACTAGTTTCACTAGTCTCAGGTTCGGACAAGGTACTAAACCAACCTCCATACGTTGATACCCCCTTATCTTAGCTCGTTTGGGCTCAAGCGAGCTAAGATGCATGCGTGAGTGAGCACGTGGCGAATCGTCCGGGACGGACCTATGATCTGATCCTGGCAGGGTTTTGTGCCCTGCTGCTGATCGCTAATATCGCCGCCACCAAGCTGATCGCCATCGGCGGAACCTGGACCCCAGGCGGTGTCCACATCCTGCCTCTAGTCTTCGACGGCGGCGCGGTGACCTTCCCCCTGATCTACATCCTCGGCGACTGTTTAGCGGAGGTCTATGGTTTCGGGCCCGCCCGACGGGCGATCATCATGGGTTTCGTCGTCTCCGTCACCGCCACCGCCGTCTTCCTGCTGGTCGACCTCGCTCCCCCCGATCCGGCGTGGGGCAACCAGGAAGCCTGGCATTCCGTGCTCGGTCTCGTCCCCCGCATCGTCTTAGGTTCACTCATCGGCTACCTGATCGGCCAGTTGCTCAATGCCAAAGTCCTAGTCAAACTCCGCGACCGGGCCCGCCCCGGCTCGCTCTGGTTCCGTCTGATCGGCTCCTCAGTCGTTGGCCAAGCCGCCGACACGATCCTGTTTTGTACGATCGCCTACGCCTTCATCGTCGACTGGGGAACCCTCGGCAACTACATCGCCGTCGGCTACCTCTACAAAGTCGGCCTAGAAGTCCTCCTCCTCCCCATCACCATCCGCGCCATCGCCTGGCTCAAAAAGCGCGAAGCACCGCGATAGTGATCAACTAGCGCAGGATTTGCTGGCCTTTGGCTTGGAGGCGCTTCAGGGAGCGTAGGTCACTGGCCTTTGGGTAACGGACGGTTAGTGACCCTAGGCTCATCGAACCGGAGAGGTAGAGCAGGGGGTAGCCGGAGACGGGCTCCTCTAGGACGCTGGATCGGCGCGAGCCCAGACCGGGACGTAGCGCCACCATTTGGGCAGCCCAGCCTTGGGGAACCACCATGGTAATCGACCCTATATCGCCGATAATGTCGACATAAATCACCTGGGAGACCGGGTGAGCAACCTGGAAGTCCAGCAGAATCGAACCGAGACCAGCCCTCAGCGCTAGGTAAGGCGGCACCGTCCACGAACCCTGCTTCTTGATCGCCTCGGCGCCAGCACCAATCGGCAACGGCGCCTCGGGCGCATACCCTAGCTGTGGCGGCGGCGGTACAGGAAAAGTGGCTTCAATCAGAGGGTACTCCACCGCGGCCGGAACCGGCAGGTTAGATTCAGCAAAAGCATCAAGCTCGCCTTCAAGCTCCGCGTACTGGGGCATGATCCCCCCTTGAGGGTCTGGAATGCTAGTCATACCCTCAATTCTAGAGCCCCGTATCGGGGTTAAGCGCATCCCCCCTTATGCCACAGCTGATTGTGCAGGGTTATGCCGCATCACACGGCATAACCCTGCGCGATCTGGGGTTTACCAGCGGTCGGCGACCCAGGGGGCGGCGTAGCGGTCGTATAGACCGGCGAGTTCGGCTTGGACTGGCTCACTCAGGGGTGCTAGGGCGGCGGTGGCGGCGTTGGCGCGGGCTTGTTCGGGTCGCGAGGCGCCGGGGATGGTGACGGTGACGCCGTCTTGGTCGATCAGCCAGCGCAAGGCGAGTTGGGCGGGGGTGATCCCGAGGTCGGCAGCGATTCGTACCATCTCTTGACCAGCGGCCACCCCGGACTCGTAAGGAACCCCGGAGAAGGTTTCGCCGATGTCGAAGGCCTCGCCATGACGATTAAAAGTCCGGTGGTCCTGGGGAGCGAAGGTGGTGGTGGCCGTGAAGCGACCAGTGAGAATACCCGAAGCGAGCGGGACCCGAGCGATGATCGCCACCCCCTGGGCCTTAGCCTTCGGTAAGACCTCCTCAAGCGGTTTGCGCCGCAAGACATTACAAATGATCTGGATCGAAGCAACCCCAGGATGCTCAAGGGCAGTCAGCGCCTCAGCGCA
>JAIRKB010000124.1 GCA_031260385.1 Propionibacteriaceae bacterium
ATCCGATACTCCGCCACCAGCTCATTCCCCAGGAAGCCGACGACCCCAGCCCCCGCCACCCAGCCCAGATGGCTGATTGGTTGCGGATTAGCCAACCGCTCGACCGCCTGCCAGACCGCCACCACCGCTGACACCGCGATCATCAAGACGATAAACAACCCCGCCACATCCTCCGACCGACCATACCCATAGCTAAAGCGCTTCGTCGCCGCTTTCCGCGCCAAGACGAAAGCAATCCACAGTGGGACGGAGGTCAAGGCATCGGAAAAGTTGTGCACGGTGTCGGCCAACAAGGCCACCGACCCCGAGATCGCCACCACCCCCACCTGGGCGAGGGCCGTCACCAGCAGCGCCACCAACGACACTTTGACGGCCCGAATCCCCTGAGCATCCTTAGTCAGCGGATCCTCCCGCACCAGCGTCATATTGTGTGAATGAGGCAGGAAGATGTGCCCGAGCCGATGAAGGACTCCCCCATGCCGACCGGCCTCATGGTCGTCCCGCCGTTGAGTGGCCTCATGAGAGTGGCCAATGGACCCATGCGAATGACCGACCGACCCATGTGAGTGCCCGATCATTCCCCACCCCCCGCAGTCTCGCACTCCGTGCTTTGGTCTCCACCGTGATGTACGGGCAGGCCCGGCATCGCATGCTCCGCATTAAGCACCGCATCCGTCACCAACCGCTCAATATGCTCATTCTGCAAGCTGTAATACACCTGCAACCCATCACGCCGCGCCCGCACCAACCGCGCCATCCGCAACTTCGCCAAATGCTGCGACACCGAAGGCTGCGCCTTCCCCACGATCTGCGCCAACGCCGACACCGTCAACTCCCCCCCACTCAACGCCCACAACAACCGAATCCGCGTCCCATCCGCCAACAGCCGAAACACCTCAACCGCCAAATCAGCCAAATCATCATCCAGCGCATCGCGCCCCTTAGCATATGCATTCATGCGCATATTCTAACATACGAATCCAGCCCTTCGGCCCCAACGCAAGAACCGAGGGTCCCCCAGTAAAAACGCGAGCAAAAAGGCCGACGCTAGGTCCCGCGGAGGCACCTAGCGTCGGCCGGACGCTAACTAAAGCAAATTCCGATCGCTAAGCGATGGTAGCCAGAGGTTGTCCTTCCTTGACGATCGTATTCTCAGACACCAAAGTCGCAAAGACACCAGCCCGATCAGCGACGATCGGCATCTCCATCTTCATCGCTTCTAACGTCCCAAGAGAATCCCCGACCGCAACAGTCGTTCCAGACTCCGCGAACCAACGCGCCAGAATCCCGTTCATTGGCGAGCGAATCGCTCCTTGAATCGCCTCGGGCGCCGCCGCCTTCGCACCACCAGTCACTGGCGCTCCCCCGGAGCCAACCAACGATGCCGGGAAGCCAAGGCGAATCCAACGACCATCAACCTCGAACCACTCCCGGATGACGTCCTCGCGGGCGACCCCTGGGGGCAGTGGCTGAGCCAATTCTGGCAGCCAGGTGCAGTCGTTATCGATCCAGCCAGTGTGAATCGTATAGTCCTCGGCATTGGTCGCAATGAAGCCGGGCTCCAAGAGGACCCGACGGTGGAAGGGCACTAGCGAGGGAACGCCTTCGATGACGGTTTCCTTCATTGCCTGACGACCGCGGACGATCGCGCGCTCGCGGGAGCGACCCCAGACAATCACCTTGGCGATCATTGAATCATATTCTGGCGAAATTATGCCACCAGCCGTGATGCCAGCGTCGACCCTCAGGAAGGGTCCACCCGGCAGATCAAAGCGCGTCAGTTCGCCAGCCTGGGGCAAGAAGCCTCGACCGGGATCCTCAGCGTTGATCCGGAACTCCAGAGCGTGACCGCTAGACGGCACGACATCGGGCAACTCGTCGAGACTACGTCCCTCAGCCACCCGGAACTGCCACGAGACTAGGTCAATCCCGGTGGTCCGTTCCGTAATCGGATGCTCGACCTGGATTCTGGTGTTGACTTCGAGGAAGGATAATAGCCCATCATGACCGAGCATGAACTCCATCGTCCCAACACCGCGGTAGTTAACCGCTTTACCGATCGCCTGGGTGGCGGCAACCAGCTGGTTGAACTGGTCATCGGTCAGGAAGGGGGCGGGGGCTTCTTCTAGAACCTTCTGGTGGCGACGCTGGAGGGTGCAGTCACGAGTGCCGACCACCACGATCCGGCCTTTGCCGTCACCGAGGAATTGGGTTTCGACGTGACGGGGGTGATAAACGAAACGCTCAACATAGCATTCACCGCGCCCGAAAGCCGAGATTGCTTCCGAGACCGCTGACTCGTAACGCAGTTCGAGTTCTTCCGGCTTAAAGACGACTTTGAGCCCGCGACCGCCGCCGCCGAAAGCGGCCTTAATCGCGATCGGATAGCCGTGTTGGTCAGCAAAGGCTCTCGCCTCTTCGACATTGGAGACCGGTCCAGGCGTGCCAGGGACCAGAGGAGCGCCGACCTGCTCAGCGATCCGCCGGGCGGCAACCTTATCACCGAGTAGGGCAATATTCTCCGGGGTGGGGCCAATCCATGTTAGACCGGCGTCTTCGACCGCTTGAGCGAAGTCGGCCCGTTCCGAAAGGAAGCCATAACCAGGATGGATGGCATCGGCACCAGATAGCTTGGCGGCCAATAATATCTTCTCAGCGTCGAGATAGGTTTCTAGCGCCGTACGGCCCTCTAAACAGTAGGCCTCATCAGCCAGACGAACATGTAGGGAACTGGCATCAGGGTCGCTGTATACAGCCACCGATTCCACCCCATATGAGGCACAGCCTCGAATAATGCGAACCGCAATTTCGCCACGGTTGGCAATTAATACCTTTTTCACGACTAACTCCTTCACGATGGAATACGACGAGGTCCATGGGCGTCGATCCCCCGACGCTGGGAAGCGCTCGCGAAACCCACTATAGGGCCCCGTAGTGCCCAACACCAGTAGTTTGCTCAGCCTACGGACAGATTACTCAATTCGCCGTTTAGAGGCTATGCGTCCCAAAAATAGACGGTTGCGCCGACTTCCGAAGAAGCCAGCGCAACCGTGCAGGTTGGCCTAGACCAGTATTGGCTCCACTTGGTGGGTAGAGGTCACTACCAGATCATTTGAAGGTCACTGTCAGTGAAGTTGGATCGGAAATATCGACGGTCATGGAGTTCAGGTAATTGGGGTTCTTCCAGACCCACTTATTTCCCACCGTATCAGTGACGGAAATGGTGATTTCGAGCGAGACTGAGGCCCGCACTTCCAAGGCTGCCAGGGTTAGCTTCCAGTCTGGGTTGTCAATATTGCCCGACTTCAACGAATAAACGATGGTGGAAAGGTCGGGAGTGCGGATGACACCATTATCGTTGAGGATAATCCCACCAAACCCGCAGCCCGCTGGATCAATCTCCTTGGCCGCGAGGCAGGTAGTGAGCTTGGCTTTAGCGGCCGTGGTCAGGGTCTCGGCTGCCGTATCCGCCAGGGTGATCATGTCGGAGGTGGGCAAGCTGGAGGTATCCGCTGACTGGCCAACCGTAAACTTCATATCCGCTAGCTTTAGCAAGGAGTGGTTGATAGCGAAGCGATAGGTGCCCGGGAGGATCGGGATGTCTGTATACCACTCGATATCATCAACGCTGACGCCATTGATCGTCATCCCGACCTCATAGAGCATCCAGTCCGTTAGATTCACCTGAGGTAGATTGTCGGTGATCCGCCAGGCCTTGTCTTCTTGTTTGGCCAGGTTGAAGGTCTGATAAACCGGTGTTGACCCCACGGTGTAGGAGACGGTCACTGAGGCATAATCGCCTTGTTTCGAAACCCCGTTGTCAGCGAGAGTGATCTCGGTAATCGCCCCAAGCTGGCTCGACGCGGTCAAGACCGCATCATTGACGAAGGTACGATCGGACGGCGGATACGCGAGATAGCCCAAGGCCTCATCAGTCCGCGATCCCGCCACTGCCTCAAGGTAAGCGGTCACTGTATCCTGGGGCTTGGCCGCCAGCAGCAGAATCGCGGCGGTCGTCCCACCACCAATCAGCGCTAGCACTAAGACGATAATCCCAATTAGTAAGCCGGTCTTCTTCTTTTTCGGTGGTTCCGGCGGCGCGCCATAGGGACCCTGATAGGGACCAGGCGGATAGGACCCGTACCCCGGTTGGCCACCCGGTTGGCTGGGCGGTGCCGCTGGGGCCCAACCCTCGGCCGCGGGCGGCGGGACTGGTGTCGGGCCATAACCCGGGGGTGGTGCAGGGGGAGGGGGCGTAGCGCCATAACTCGGCGGCCCATACGAGGGCACCGGGCCACCTTGCGGTTGTCCGGGAGGGGTCACCGGCGGATATGCCTGCGCCGGGTCATTAGGTTGATACCCCATAAATTGCCCACCAAATTGATCAGTCATTTCGGCTCCTGCCCAAAGAAACATGTTTCATCATAGGCTACCGGTTAAGCCCCTTGAGATAAAGGACTATCCGTACTCTGGTTGGTAAAGAATCCCTCAATTTTCGCTAGCTACGACAAGATTATTCGCTTCGACAACGCCGACCCAAGCGAGGCTGACCCGAGAGGCCTTCCTAGCTTCCTCGGGTCAGACTCGCGAGGCGTTAAGCCTATCCCCCGAAGGTGACTACCAGATTTTCGGCGTCGGAGACGTCAATCTGCACCCCTGAGACATATTCGTTGCTCTTATAGCTCTTGCCATTGGTGTCATTAAGGGTGGTGGTGACCCGGAGGAAAACATAAGCCTTAATGCTTAGCAGATTTGAATAATCTGGACGCCAGCTTAGGTCATTCAGGTTGCCCGAAGTCAGTTCATGCCGAACCGTTGTCAGGTCTGGTGTCGCACCACCTTCGAGCTTAATGGGGTCAAACCCGCATTGCGGGGATTCGACTGTCTGAAGCGCTAGACAGGCATCAAGAGCCTTCTTGGCAGCGGCGTCCAACTTGGCCACCGCGGACTCTTTCAAAACGACAAAGTCCCATTCGAGGTCAGAGTCTTCAACCCAGCGGCCAACCTTAAATTGGGAAATGCCTTGAATCTCGAACATGGGATGGGTGATCTTGAACTCATAGGTTCCCGGGAAGACCGGGCTACCCCGATAGGAGCGTTCGATGCCATCGGTGGCCACACCATTAAGGGTCATGCCAATCCCCATCTCGGCCCGATACTCAAGGTCTATTGTCGGCAAGGAGTCATCAATGAACCACTTGCCATCAAACTTCTGCATCAAGGCGGAGTCGGTGACGACGAAAGTGCCGATCCGATAGGAGAAGCTGATCCAATCGGTGCTAGACCGATCAGAAGAGTAACCCTCCTCGACCGAGATATCGGTGATTGGAGCCAATTGCTTGGAGTAAGCCAGCACCTCATCGGTGAGGAAGCTTCGATCGGTTGGCGGGTTGAGGAAGTAGTTCAAGGCTTCTTCCGCCTTACCGGCGGCGACCGCTTCCAGGTAGGCCGTAAGCACATTGGTGGGGGTGGACTGTTTTTGACCCCCGCGCGCTAGTAAGACGGCCGTGGTTGTTCCGCCAACCAGCAGCACGACCACTAGGGCAATGATGCCGATCATCAAACCAGTCTTCTTCTTGGCTGGCGCTGCGACGACCGGATAACCCCCGTACGGTGGCTGAGCCACCCCCGGAGGGCCGTAAGGCATTGCATATGGCGCCTGGCCGGGCATCTGGGTCGACTGGAAACTAGGCTCTTGGTAAGAGGCTTGGCTCATAACCTGGGTTGGTTGGTAGTTGGGCTCTGGGTAGGCCGGCGGATAGCTAGCCGGAGTCGGTTGCCCGTAGAGCGCAGTGCGATCATCTGGTTGGGGTCCCGGGGGTTGACTGGGAGGTGTGCCAAACCCGCTATACGGATCACTCATTGATGTCCCCTTTTTTTGAAAGAAAAATCCCGAACAAGCTAAGAATACGGAAGGTTGTCTAGGTGAACAACTCTAAGATCTCAGGAGATGGCGTGGCCTCCAGGACTCGTGAGACCACGCCATCAATCGGCTGATGAAACAACCGCGAAGGAGAACTCAGCGGTGACACAAATTTCATCTCCGACCTGACCCGTACCTGACAAAAAGTAGAACGGGCCCTTGTTACGTAAGAGCTGGGAGCGAAAGGTAATGGTGTCGCCCGGACGGACCGGGCGCCGGAAACGAACCTTGTCTAGTCCCGCGAAATAGGCCAAGTCCCCCGGGTCGCGTTCCGGGATGAGGACACAAGCCGACTGTCCAAGCATTTCGCACAGAATCACCCCGGGCACAATCGGGTGTCCGGGAAAATGGCCTTGGAGGAAAAATTCATCACCGCGGATCGTATAGCGGCCAACCGCCCAGCCATCAATTAGTTCAACCTCGTCCACCAACAGCATCGGTGGGCGATGGGGTAGAAGATCAGTCAAAGACAATGCCATTAGTACTTCCTCAGCAGAATGCCAGCATTATGGCCGCCAAAACCGAAGGAGAGCGATAAGGCGGTCTCCAGGGGCCGGGTTTGAACCTGATTAGGCGTGTAGTTGAGGTCACAGTCCGGGTCCGGCTCGACGAGGCCAACCGTTGGCGGAATCTGACCGGTCTGGAGGGCTTTGATCGCTGCAATCGCCTCAACCCCGCCGGCAGCGCCGAGCATATGCCCGGTCATCGACTTGGTCGAACTGATCGCCACCTCGTAGGCCGCCGCGCCGAGGGCTTTCTTAATCGCCAGGGTTTCGATCTTGTCATTGAGGGGGGTTGAGGTTCCGTGGGCATTGATATACAACGCCGCGTCCGGGGTGATTTCCGCCTCCTCGAAGGCCAGCCGGATCGCCGCCGAACTCCCCGCCGCCTCCGGATGGGGGGCGGTGATGTGATAGGCATCGTTGGTATTGCCATAGCCGACAATCTCGCAATAAATCTGCGCTCCCCGGGCCTTGGCATGCTCTAGTTCTTCGAGTACGAGCACGCCGGCGCCCTCACCAATCACGAAACCGTTGCGGCGGGCATCGAAAGGGATTGAGGCGGCATCGGGGTCGGTTGACTTCGACAAGGCCATCGAGTTGGTGAAGCCGCCAACTGCTAGGGGATTGATCGACGCTTCCGCCCCACCGGCCAAGATTGCATCAGCGGCTCCATATTTCAGGGCCCGGAAGGCTTCGCCAATCGCATTGGTCCCCGATGAACAAGCCGAGACGACCGGCAAGGAGGGGCCCATCGCTTGGTAACGCATCGCCACCAGCGCTGAGGCAATATTGGCGATCATCTTGGGGACAAAGAAGGGTGAGATCCGCTGTGGTCCCCGGTTGAGCAGCACGCCGGTCTCCTCGATGAGGGTGGTAATCCCGCCAATGCCGGCGCCAATGTAGACCCCTAAGCGGAAGGGATCGATCGCGCCCGCTAGCCCAGCGTCATCCATCGCTTGCACCGCCGCAGCGATGCCATATTGGGCATAGAGATCGGTCTTGCGAACCTCGGAGGCCTCCAGATAGAGCCCGGGGTCAAAGTTCTTCACTTCGGCACCCAAGCCGACCTTCATCCCGGTCGTATCGTAGCGAGTTATCGGGGCGATCCCATGTCGCCCAGCGACCATCGCCTCCCACATTGAGTCCACATCATTGCCGATCGGGGTCAGTCCGCCCATACCGGTGACAACCACACGTTTCATCCCACTCCCTTTCATTATATATCCCCTACTCAGATGTACATTCCGCCATCGACCTTCAAGACTTCACCGGTGATATAACCGGCTTTGTCTGAGGCCAAAAAGACCGCCGCATGGGCAATATCCTCAACTGATCCCACCCGCTGCAACGGCACGCGCGCCTCGAGGGCTTCGCGGGTAGCCTCCACCAGTTCGGCGGTCATGTCAGTTTGGATAAAGCCCGGGGCGATCGCATTACAGGTCACCTGGCGGCGGGCGACCTCGCGGGCGATGGTCTTGGTTAAGCCAATCATTCCGGCCTTGGCGGCGGCATAGTTGGCTTGGCCAATCTGGCCCATCATTCCAGAGATCGAACTGATATTGATGATCCGGCCGGATGGAGAGCGCATTAGGGCACTCATCAGGTGTTGGATCATCGCGAACGCTCCCTTGAGGTTCACCGCAATTACCTGGTCGAAATCCTCTTCGGTCATCCGCAAGGCCAACTTATCGCGGACAATCCCGGCATTGTTGACCAAGATATCCACTCCCGAAAAGTCGGCGAGGATCTGGGCGCAGACCGCCTTAGTCGCTGCATAGTTGCCGACATCGCATTGGTAAGCCAGAGCCCGCACCCCCAACTCCACCGCTTCGGCGCAGACCGCCTCGGCAGCGGCGCTATTGCCGGCGTAAACCACGGCGACATCGGCACCATTACGGGCCATTTCGACCACGATCGCTCGCCCGATCCCGCGTGAGCCACCGGTTATTACCGCCGTACGTCCCTTAAGCATTTCCTAACACCTCCAATGCTTCGGCTAACGAAGCTTGATCGCAAACATTGGTCACCGTCACACCGGGGTCAATCTTGCGGATGAATCCCGACAGGGCCTTACCCGGCCCCACTTCGACGAAACGATCAAAGCCGTCGCCGATCAGGTTCTCGATCGTTAGCTGCCACAAGACCGGGTTGTCGATCTGCCGGGCCAGCAAGGCGGCCGGATCACCGTACGGTCGAGCGGTGGCATTGGCGTAAAGCGGCACCTTACCAAAACCGAAGGGCACTGACTCGAGCCAGAGCGCGAGGTCTTCGGCCGCCGGGGACATCAGGGGGCTATGGAAGGCACCGGAGACCTTCAGGGGCAAGGCGCGCCCCCCAGCGGCAGCGACCGCCTGGACGAGTTCGGGAGCACGGGCTAACTCGCAGGCGACCACGATCTGGTCGGGGCAGTTATAGTTCACCGCATAAGCCCCGGCTAAATCCTGGCAGATCATCTCGACTTCAGCGGTGGTCAGTTTCACCACCGCGAACATCGTACCCGGGTTCGCTTCCCCGGCCCGCTGCATCGCGGTCGCTCGTCGGACCACCAACTCCAACCCGGTCTTCTCACATAGCACGCCGGTGAAGGCGGCAGCAGCCAGTTCACCGAGGGAAAAACCAGCCACCCCATCAGGACGAACCCCGGCTTCGCTGAGCGCCGCCGCACAAGCGAGATCGGTGACGTAGAGGCAAGGTTGGGTGTTAATCGTTTGATTGAGCGCCTCGGGTGGGCCCTCGAAGCAGAGGGCCTGGATCCCCGGGCGTCGAGCCTCAGCCCGGTCAAAGATCTCGCGGGCGGACAGACAGTTGTCGTAGAAGTCACGACCCATCCCAACCCCTTGAGCGCCCTGACCAGCAAAAACGAAGGCTAGCTTACCCACTGTCCGGCCTTTTGTAGCACGGCTTCAGCTTCCTGGCTCAGTTCGGCGAGGATCTCGGCGGCAGTCTGCTCTTTCTTGACCAGACCAGCGATCTGTCCGGCGACGAAACTGCCACCTTGCTCATCGCCATCGACGGCCGCTAGACGCAAGGAGCCGACACCAAGTTCCTCGAGCTCTTCATTGGTGACACTCAGATCGTATTCCTTGGCTAAGTACATCCGGGAGAAAGGCGTTTTTAGGGCCCGCACCGGGTGACCGAGACGGCGACCGGTGGCGATGGTGTCAATATCACCCGCGGCAATGACCTTATCCTTGTAGATCTGGGGGATATTGCACTCTTGCGCTACCAGGAACCGGGTTCCCAGTTGTACCCCGACGGCGCCGAGCATGAAGCTAGCGGCCACTCCGCGCCCATCGGCGATCCCACCGGCGGCGATCAACGGAATCGAGATCGCGTCGGCGACCTGCGGGATCAGGGCCATGGTCGTGAGCTCACCAATGTGGCCACCACTTTCCGTACCTTCCGCAATCACCGCCGCGGCACCGGCCCGTTCCATCCGGATCGCGATGCCAACGGAAGGCACGACCGGGATGACCTGGCTGCCAGCTTCCTGCCAGGCGGCCATATAGCGTGACGGATTGCCAGCGCCCGTCGTGATGACGGCCACCTGCTCTTCGGCGACCATGGCGGCTAGCGCCTCAGCGTGGGGGCTGCGCAACATGATGTTAACCCCAAACGGCCGATCGGTCAGGGTCTTGGCCTTGCGAATCTCGGCCCGGATCGCCTCGGCGGGAGCATTGCCCCCAGCGATGATCCCCAGACCGCCAGCGGCCGAGACCGCGGCCGCCAACTCGGCGTCCGAGATCCAGGCCATGGCGCCCTGAAAGATTGGGTAGGTGATACCCAGTAGTTCACATAGTGGTGACTTAAGCATTGTCGGCTTGAGCCTGCTCAATGGTGGCAATTAGTTCAGCGATCGTGTCGGTGTCGCCGTCCATCTCAATCGCGACCCCAAAGATATCTTCGAGCTTCATCACGAGATCAACGGTTTCCAGGGAATCGAGGTTGAGCTGAGCGAAGGTGGTGTCGCCGGTGATGACGAGGGCGGGGTCGCCCTTGAACTCGCGTAGGGCAGTCTGAATATCATTCAACATAGTGTTTCTCCGTTTTCCTTAGTTACTTAGTTATTCCCACACCCAAAGACAGGTGCCGACCGTCATCCCGGAGCCAAAGGCACACAGTAGATGGGTCTGACCCGGTTCGACTTTGCCTTCGACGCGCAGCTGATGTAATAACAGCGGGATACTCGCGCCGGAGACGTTACCGTGTCTTTGAATGTTCATGGGGAAGCGATCGGGGCTCTGCTCGAGCCTTTTTATCGCCGAATCGATGATCCGCCGATTCGCTTGGTGAAGGAGGTAAAAATCAATCTCTTCGGGGGCTAACCCCGTTGCCGTGAGGGCATCTTGGACCTCGCGACCAACCATCGTCACGGCGCGTTTGAACACCGCCGGTCCGTCCATGTGGACGAAGGTATCGGCCGGTTTCGGTCCCGCCAGAGGCCAGTTGCCGGACATATCCTCCGGAATGTTCAAAACCTGGGTGTCGGGAGCGCTGCGGATCTGGATGTATTTCAACATGGTCCCGGCGGTGACGACACAGGCCGCTGCGCCATCGCCAAAGAGGACACAGGTTCCGCGATCGGTCCAGTCCGAATGGGCGGACATTTTCTCCGCGCCGATGATGAGTACGTTCTTGGCCCGCCCGGCCGAGATCAGGGCGGCGGCAGTATCGAGGCAATAAATGAAGCCGACACAACCGGCATTGAGATCCACCGCTGGGCTAGTCGCCCCAATTCGCTCCGCAACGGCACAGGCCAAGGAAGGCGAACAGTATTCCCCACCGAGAGTGCCAATCAGGATATAGTCGATCTCCTTGGCCCCTAGACCAGCGTCGGCGAGGGCCTGCTCAGCGGCGGCGGTCGCGAGGTCCGTCAGGGTCTCCGTGACGCAGAGATAGCGGGAGTCAATCCCCGATTTGGAAACGATCCACTCATTGGAGCTGTCCAGCCCGGTGAGTTCGATTAGTTCGTCATTACTGAACTCCCGACTCGGTAAACCGATCCCCGTACCGATTATCTTGATGGTCACTTCTTCGCCTTTGTCTCGGAAAAGAAAGCATTGAGCTTGTCGATGACAGCCAACAGGACTTCCTTCTCACTGGGTTTTAGTTGATTACTGATGCTTCGCACCATCCGTTGATGGAAGATGCTGTGGGCGCGATCGATGCGCTCCCCTTGTTTGGTTAAGCAGATGTAGCTCCGGCGTCCGTCGGCAGCACATGGCACCTTGGTGACGTAACCCTTCTGTTGCAGTTTCTTGACGGCGATCGTGGTGGTGGGCACGGCGATCTTCAGACCAGCCGCGATCTTCGACACCGTGGCCTGGTTCTGCTGGCGAGCGATATAGGCCAACATATGCGCTTCGGCGATCGTGACCTGCCCTCCCAAAAGGCTGGTTAGCGACCGGGACTCATATTTGAGAATAGCGTCAAAGGTGTCGACCAATAGATCGTTGAGGCTCCCCTCGAAAGCGTCCATTTCACCACCAAAATATTGTTAGTTTTACAAACTATCTGATCTATGATCATAATCATGCGGGCTAGGGCAGGTCAAATTGACTCTTTGATCCCCTTAACGACTAGGGCTTTCCTCACTCGCCCACACACCGACCAAAGTAAGCCCGCCCTCGATCCCCCAGCGACCCGACCAAGTCAGGTTACGAACTTCAACTGGGGTTTCACAACGGAATATAATCTCTAGGCCCCCGGCCGGTCGCAAAGTGATCTCGGCGCCGGAAAAGCCTAACCCGGTTCGGGTCAGTGGATACCAGGCCTTGAAGACCGCCTCCTTGGCACAAAACAAGACCCGATCAAAGGCCGTGGTGGGATCGGTCGCCGCCAACTCGGTCACCGTCGCTAGTTCAGCGGGTAAGGCAATCCGCGCCAAGACTTTGGCCGGTAAGGCTTGGGCCGGTTCCGCGTCAAGACCGATCGTACGCAAGGGGCCAGCCCGAGCGACGGCGGCCGAGCGATAACCGTGGCAGTGGGTCATCGACCCAATCACCCCCTCGGGCCAGATTGGTGCCTTACCGGGCCGTGATGGTATCGCGCTCGGGGGCAGACCGAGTAAGGCCAGCCCTTG
>JAIRKB010000265.1 GCA_031260385.1 Propionibacteriaceae bacterium
CCGAGAGTTGAGCCCTAGCGGCGTCGGTGATATCCAAGACCTCAACGGTCGCCTGCCAACTCATGATCTCGGACTCTAGCTTGCCCGCCGAAATACAGCGCGCTGCCTCCGCCGCCTGATATTGGAACCCGCCTTCGACGAAGGTCTCGATGACCTCTGGTTCACCATCAACCGGGGTGAAGATCAGGTTATTCGGAATGTAGAAGTAGTCATCAATATCGATCCGACCCTTGGCGCCCACCACCTGGAGGGAACTCTTGCCCGCCGACCCCATGTCCGCGTAAGCGACACCAAGATGATCGCCATACCAACAGGTGACCGATTCGCGCAGATCAACCCCGGTCGCCGTCAAGACCCCGACCGCCTCAACCCGATCCGGCACCCCCCACAACCAGTGAAGCAGCGACAAGGGATAAATCGCCAGATCGAGCAGGGCGCCGCCCGCCAAAGCCGGGTTCGCAAGGCGCTTTTCCGGTGACAGGTCGAGGGCTTGGGAATGGACCCCAACGATAGAGGTCAACTCGCCGAGCCAGTCCGCCCGTACCATCTGGCGCATAACATCGTAATGAGGCAGGAAGCGCGACCACATCGCCTCCATCGCGAACAGGTTCCGGCTCCTCGCCTGGTCGAAAACCACTGTGGCCTGCTGGGCATTGATCGTGAAAGCTTTCTCAACCAGGACGGGCTTGCCAGCCCGCAAGGCCAACAGGGCATGATCGTGGTGGTGAGAATGCGGCGAGGCGATATAGATGGCGTCGACATTCGGATCGGCGACCAACTCTTCGTACGACCCGTAGGCCTTCGCTCCCGGGCAAAACTCCAGGCTCTCCATGATCAGCCTCTCAGCGCGACCGAGGTCACGCGAGCCGACAGCGGTGATCGTACTAGTCGTAAACTGCGGGATCTCGCGGACGAAGCGGCGGGCGATATAGCCAGGCGCCAACACCCCCCAGCGGATCGCCGGGGCGGTCATTGGATCAGAATAGTTCGTGGTCGGGGCCGAGGTCGTCATGAGGTTCCTTCTCCGTCCTTGCTGTAGAGGTCATAGCGGTCATCGTCACTGGTTAGGAATTGATCATGGGCCTGGGCGACCGCCTCCTCATCAATCAACTGCCCCCGTTCCCGCAGATCCTGAAGAATCTGGGCGTGGAAGGTCTCGTCGATGCGATACTTCCAGCGGTGGATCAAAAAGCCGGTGACCGTGAGAATCAAAGGCACCAGCATCATCACGATCTTCAAAATGAGCAAACCCTCATCAGTGACATCGGCTTGCCCTTTCGCCTCATTAATCCCGGTCACGACCAGGGTGACGGCAGCGATCTCAAAAGCCAAGGCGGCGCCTACCTTGTTAATGAAGGGTTGGAGGGCGAAGGTGATGGCGACGTTACGCCGTCCGAGCTTCCAGTGGCCGTAATCGATCGTGTCAGAAATGAAGACCAACATCAGAACCGTGATGAAGGCGACCCCGATAAAGAGCAGTAAGGCCGCAAAACCGATGATGAAGATATTCATCGGGGCGAAGAAGAAGATAATGTAACCTGCGGCGACTAGCGAGATCGCCAGGGTGTAGAGAGTCCGCCGCTTTAGGCGCTTACGCAAGAGCGGGAATATTGCGTAGCCGGTGATCTGGGCGATCCCCAGCACGCCAGCGAAGGGGGCGTACATTCCTTCATCACCATAAACATAGATGAAATAGTGGACGCCAAAAGTCGTGGTGGTCAGGTAACCGGTCATGAAGGTCACCATCGCAATCGCTGTCCAGAGCAGTTGATCATTCTTGACCACCACCGAGAAGACCTCGCGCAACTTAACCTTGTCCTGGGCGACGACCAGTTCTGGTATCTTCGTGCCCGCCAAGGTGACGATTTGGCCGACGATCATCACCGTCACGACACATAAAGCGAAGATCGTCCAAGCGCGCGGGGCACCAAACTTGTCGCCTAGCATGCCGGTAATCGGCACGACCAAGACCGCCACCGAAAACAGCCCGATACTAGCGAAGATCTTTGCCAGCGAGCCGATCCGCTCGCGCTCCTTCTGCTCGACGGTCAAGGCGGGCATCAGCGACCAGTAGGGAATGTCATTCATCGTCCAACTCAGACCCCAGAAGAGGTACGACCCGGCAAAGATCCCCACGAACCCCCACCCCTGAGCCCCAACATCGGTAAAGAGCAGAACCGTAAAGATCCCCGACAGAATCATTCCCGCGAAAATCCAGGGCTTAAACCTCCCCCACCGCGATCGGGTATTGTCCACGATCGAGCCCATGACGATGTCCATCACCGCGTCAAAGAGCCGGGCAATCAAGATCAGACTAGCTGCCCAGGCCAGGACCCAGTCCGGCAGATCGAGGGCTTCGGTCAGATAAACCATCAGATACATCGAAACCAGGGTGTAAACCATGTCGCGACCCAAGGTCCCCACTGAGAAGGTCCACTTGTTGCGACGATTGAGGTTAGCGCTCATAGCGCATACTCTATCCCCCAAGGGGTACTTTCCGTATGTACAAACCCGATGTCACTTCGGGGCAGCCCGTTGCGCGGCCAGTTAGGCGAGCAGGGAGCCTCAGAATCACTGGTAGGACTAGCCGAAGTGGCCGCGCAACGGAGGATGTTTGGGGAAGGGGGCGCGTTACACTGAGTACATGGAACAATCAGAGCTTCTTGCGGCGATTGTAAGCCGCCACGCTGTCCGGCGGTATCTGGACCGGCCGATTCCGGCCCAGGTACGCGCCGAGCTTGATGAAGAGTGCGCGCGTTGCAACGCTGAGTCGGGGTTGGCAATGCGGATCTTTTACGACGAACCGGAAGGGT
>JAIRKB010000277.1 GCA_031260385.1 Propionibacteriaceae bacterium
CATCGCGGCATAATCTTGCTCGCGCTTACAAGTTAGCGGGCCAGCACGACCGAGCAATACCTCTACACGAAAGCACGCTCGAGCGGGAGGAACGCACAATCGGCGTCAACCATCCCAACACGCTCCATTCGCGCCATAGGCTTGCTGAGGCATACCAAGCCGCTGGCCAGCTCAAGCAGGCGATCGATCTATTTGAGCGTACCCTCGTAGACCGCGAGCGAGTCCTCAGCGCCGACCATCCAGACATACTCGAATCACGGAACAGCCTCGCCGAGGCCTATCAAGCAGACGGCCAACTCGAACGAGCGATCCCAATCTATGAGCGTACCCTTGCCGATTGCGAGCGTGTCCTCACTCCCCTCATCCATCCCCTTACCGTGAAGGTGCGCGACAACTTGGCTCGGGCTCGCGAGGCGGCTGAAAAGTAACTACTAGGCGGTGAGCTCCTCGCTCGGCTCCTCGGTGGGGTTGGATTCGGCCCGCTTGGGCTTCCAGGCCACCAGAATCAGTCCGGCGGCGGCGACGACAAGTACGACCACGACGATGACGATGATGATGGGTGAGGTTGGGTTGGTGGGGGCTGGGATGTTGATGTGGGGGGTCTCGGGGACCCAGACTGTGGGCTCGGGGAGCGGATCGAAGTGGCGGATGTCGGCGTTCATTGGGTCACTGAGACAGATCCAGAAGTTTTGGTTGCCATCGTAGTAGTCGATAAAACCCCACTGGCGGCCATCGGCATCCCGATAGGCCCAGGAGATCATTTGGCTCGTTAGGGTCTCGGCGTCGAAACTAAGTGTCCACAGTGGCCAGTCAGCACCCGGCCAGCGCCAGACGAGCGCCGCACCCGTCTCCTGAACAGCGGCTAAACCACCTTGATAGGGATAGAACTCGTCTTGATGCTCGTCATAGTAGTCGGCATAATCTTTGAGAAGGCGTAGCTGCTCCATGTCGATCCAGCCCTCGTGCTCAAGGCTGTAGCCCCAATAACTCCCGTCATATAGACAGGTATAGTCGAGCATCAAGATATCCCCAGAAGTCAGGTTCTTCACCACGGTCGTCAGATCCGGAGCGGTTTGGACGTCCACACTGCCAGTTGCCGAAAAAACCACAAACTCGCGATCGAGGCGAACCATTTGCTCAAGATGTTGTTCCCAAAAATCATTATTCGGCTGAACAATCGCATCACCATAAGCCAACGGTGTCGCTAAAGCGAGCAGACAGACAATCGCCAAACCGGCAAGACGTTTCATTTTCCCTCCAATGAGTTCCCTGCAGCCATCCTAGTGTCGCGGCAAGGAGGTTCCTAATGCAACCACTAGCCGCGAAGGGCACTCACCGCCGCGACCAGGTTGGCCGGGTCGGGGCCCGCGTAGAGAACCTCGCGGCTGACCGAAGGCAAGACTAAGGCCGGGGTCTCCGCGAAGAGACGGCGGACACCGCCGATCGTACCTCCCTGAGCGCCGACCCCAGGAACCAAGATCGAGCCCCGGTAACTAGCCAGGTTGAGCCCCAGATCATCGTGGGTCCCCCCAACCACCAACCCGACGGCATTTTGACCACTGAGCCGGTTGCGCGCCTCAGCCTGATCCACGATCGACTGGGCGATCTGATCACCAGCCACCGTCCGCCCCAGCTGGAGTTCGCTACCCTCCGGATTAGAGGTCCGCGCTAAGACGTAGATCCCCCGGTCACCGGCTTCCGCTAGTTCGTAGGCTGGCGCCAAGGACTGAAAGCCGAGGTACGGGCTGACGGTGATCGCATCGGCACGAAGCGGCCCATCACCGAGATAGGCCTCGGCATAGGCCGTCATCGTTGACCCGATATCGCCACGCTTAACATCCAAGATCGACAACGCCCCGGCTTGCCGAATCATCCCCAGACAGCGCTCTAGAACAGCGATCCCGGCACTCCCCCAACGCTCAAAGAAAGCCGACTGGGGTTTGAAAACCGCCACCCGGTCCCCCAAAGCTTCGACCAAGCCGAGAGCCACCCGCTCTAGCCCCGCGACTCCAGGGGTGACCCCCCAACGCTCCATCACCGCCCCATGAGGATCGACCCCCACACAGAGCGCTCCCCTAGCCGCCACCACCGTCGACAAACGGGCATAATAACTCATCGCACACTCCGATTAATCGCCTTCACCAGCCCCGGCCCCGAGTAGATGAACCCGGTATAGAGCTGCACCGCTCGCGCCCCCAGATCGAACATCGCCTGGGCGTCCCCAACATTCATGATCCCACCGGAAGCAATCACCGGCAGACCGGAGGCCACCGCCCGCGCTACCACCCGCCGGGCCATCATCGTCAACGGCGCCCCCGACAGTCCACCAGCCTGCCGCGCGTAACGCTGATCCAGACCGCGAATTCCCGTCCGCGCTAGGGTCGTATTGGTCGCAATCAACCCCTGAGCCCCAGCATTGATCACCGCCTCAAAGAGTTCCGCCAACGCCTGATCGGTCAAGTCGGGGGCGATCTTGACGAAGATCGGCAGCGGCGAATCATCTTCCGCCGCGGTCTCGACCAAGGCACTAACTAGTTCAAAGATCATCTGGCGATCCTGAAGACTACGCAACCCGGGGGTGTTCGGACTAGAAACGTTGACCGCGACATAGTCTGCTACCCCCCGTACAGCCCGGAAAGAGAACAGATAATCGTTGACCGCCCGGTCAAGATCAACCACCTTGGTTTTGCCGATGCTAATCCCCAAAGGAATTCCCAAGCTCCGCTCCCCGCGGCGAACCCCCCAACTCGTCAACCGATCGGCCAACTCCCCCGCTCCGGCATTATTAAACCCCATCCGGTTGATCAGCGCGCGCGACCGCCGCAGCCGAAAGACCCGGGGGCGGGGATTACCGGCCTGAGCTTGAGCCGTCACCGTGCCCAACTCCGCGAACCCAAAGCCTAGCGAAGACCAGATCCGGGCGGCCGTACCATCCTTATCAAGACCAGCGGCGACGCCAACCCGGCCCGGAAAGTCGACACCAGCGATCCGTACGGGTGAACGCGCCCCCCCAACCAGGAACTTGACCAGCCCTTTAGCTCGCGACTCGCTAACCTGACCGAGCAGGCTAATCATCGCCTCGTGGACCTTCTCGGGATCGCCGCCATAGGCACTGAAGAGCGCCGGGCGAATCAAGCGCTCATAGGCTAACCGCAGCCAAGTCTCGTTCATGGGATCGGCCTCATGGCGGGCCCCCACTGCTGCAAGGACCGGACCTGGATCTCACCCTTCCGGGTCGCCGCAATCCCCTGAACCACCGCGATCAGACCTTGAATGGTGGTGACACAAGGAATATCCGCCATCACGGCCGCCGATCGCAGGCCATAACCATCGCGCCGCTCCGAACCGGAAGACGAGTAGGGGGTGTTGATAATCAGGTCGACCTCATGGCTGAGAACCAGATCGACGATCGTCTTCTCGCCGGCGGGACCGATCCCTTCCGAGCGCTTGCGCACCGCCCGCGCCGGGATGCCATTGCGCGCCAGAACATCGGCTGTGCCAGTGGTCGCCAGGATCTCAAAGCCCATGTCGAAGAGCATTTGGACCGGCAGGATGGCGTGGCGTTTGTCGGAGTTGGCGACCGAGACGAAGACGGCCCCCGACTTCGGCAAGGAACCGTAGGACGCGGTCTGGGACTTGGCATAAGCGATGCCAAAGTTGGCATCTAGGCCCATCACCTCACCGGTCGAGCGCATCTCTGGGCCGAGCAGGGTGTCGACAGCTTGCCCATTCGAGGTGTGGAAACGGTTGAAGGGCATCACCGCTTCTTTAACCGCCACCGGCGCCGAGCGGGCGATCGTCGAACCATCGCGGTCGGCGCAGAGGATCCCGCGCTCCCGCAGTTCGCTAATCGTCGCCCCCAACATCACCAAGGCCGCCGCTTTGGCGAGTTGTACATTTGTCGACTTAGAGACGAATGGCACCGTACGGGAGGCTCGGGGGTTAGCCTCTAGGACGTAGAGCACGTTGCGGACCAGGGCAAACTGAATATTGATCAGACCCCTCACCCCCACGCCAGCGGCGATCGCCCGCGTCGAAGCCCGAATCTGCTCGATCACCTCAACCCCAAGGGTGATCGGCGGCAGGACGCAGGCCGAGTCGCCGGAATGGACCCCGGCTTCTTCGATATGCTCCAAGATCCCGCCGATATAGAGCTCATCGCCATCAAAGATCGCATCAACATCGATCTCGGTGGCATCATCGAGGAATTTGTCGATCATGATCGGATTCTCGACACTCGCTTTGGTCACCGTCGTCACATAGGTCATCAACGTGGCGTCATCGTAAACGATCTCCATCCCGCGCCCGCCGAGGACATAACTCGGCCGCACCAAGACCGGATAGCCAATCTGGGCGGCGATCGCTATCGCTTCCGCCCCCGAGGTGGCCATCCCGAAACGCGGCGCCGGCAAGTTCGCCGCCGCTAGGACCCGCCCGAAGGCTCCCCGCTCTTCGGCGAGGTCGATCGCCTCCGGTTGGGTGCCGACCATTGGCACTCCGGCTGCCTTCAGCGCCGCCGCTAGTTTCAGCGGTGTCTGGCCACCGAGCTGTACGATCACCCCCGCCACCGGCCCAGCCTGGGCTTCCGCAGCATAGATCTCAAGGACATCTTCTTCGGTTAGGGGCTCGAAATAGAGCCGATCCGAGGTGTCTGGGTCGGTGGAGACGGTCTCCGGGTTGCAGTTCACCATCACCGTCTCAAACCCCGCCTCCGATAGGGCCATCGCCGCGTGAACGCAAGAGTAATCGAACTCGATCCCCTGCCCAATCCGGTTCGGCCCGGAACCCAAGATGATCACCGCTGGTTTGGTGCGCGGCTGGACCTCAGTTTCCTCGTCATAGGTTGAGTAATGGTAAGGGGTGAGGGCTGGATATTGCCCAGCGCAGGTGTCAACGGTCTTGAAGACCGGTCGCACCCCCATCGCCCAGCGCAAGGAGCGGACCTGGGCGGTACTAATCCCCCGCAACTCGCCAATTTGCGCATCTGACAAGCCATGACGTTTCGCCAAACGCAGCAACTTGGGATCAAGACCATACGCCGCTTTCACCCGAGCGGCCACCCCAAGGATCAGTTGGATCTGGTCAAGGAACCAGGGATCGATCATCGTCGCCTGATTGACCTCCTCGACGGTAGCCCCGGCACGCAAGGCCTGCACCACCGCCTGGAGGCGACTATCGTGGGGGCGCGCCGCTAGCGCTAGCGCCGTCGCCTTGTCAATGATCTCCCCCGCCAGCGGCAGCGGTGCCCGGGAGTCCTCAAGGGAGCGCATCGCTTTGCCAAGGGCTTCGGTGAAGTTCCGCCCGATCGCCATCGCTTCGCCCACCGACTTCATGTGGGTGGTCAGCGTATCCTCGGCGGTCGAAAACTTCTCGAACGCAAAACGGGGCACCTTGACAACGACATAGTCGATCGCCGGATTGACATTGGAGGGCCGACCGGTCAGGTCATTAGGAATCTCGTCGAGACTATAACCGACCGCCAACTTGGCGGCAATCTTCGCAATCGGGAACCCGGTCGCCTTGGAGGCCAAGGCCGAAGAGCGCG
>JAIRKB010000279.1 GCA_031260385.1 Propionibacteriaceae bacterium
CGGAAAACAATCTCGTAGGCATACCAACTGTGATAAGCCGGGCCCACTGCGGCGCAACCCCGATTGCCAGTCAGATATTTGAACTGCTCGATCGCCGCCGTCGGATCGGAACCACAAGCCGCCACCGCCGCCTCGAAGGGTTCGATCCCAAGCCAACGCGTCGTCAGATCCTCATGGACGAGCATGCCGACTCCCCGGTAGACCAAAGACCACAGGTGAGCCCGAGTCAGTAGGGAGTCACAGGACTTGAAGTGACTAGCTGCGGACTCCCCTAAGGCGAGGGCTGCCGCCATGTCACCATCACTAAGCGGGCCTGTTTGGGCAATCAACAGCCCAATCAGATCCAACACCCTCGGTTCATCCAAAGGTGACAACCCCGCTAACGCCCGCTTCGCGAGCCGACCGGGCTCACCGAGATCATAGACGCCACCGGACATCCCCCACCCAACGGCATGCCAGTCACTGGCCTGTCGAAACTGCGACCACTCGGCCCCGAAGAGAGCCTGACCGGCCTGTTCAACTGCCGTCAGATCGTCGAGTTGCCAGGCCTGTCTGGCCTCGGTTGTCAACAGCGGCAAGGTCCGGACTTCGAGGTCATCAGCCCGCTCACCGATCACGGTCGGGGTCGGGGTCGGATCGGCACTCGGCACCAGGTTCCCGCCACTAGGCGGCAGACTAGCCAACGCTGTCCCCCGCGCGACAAAGGGAAAAGCCACCACGCCCAAGGCCACCAGGATCGCCATCCCAACCACCACCAGGGCAGTCAGTTGTGGCCCGCGGCGCGCCGGTGAGAGCCCTGGGAAAGTCGGGGGGAAATAGTCCATTCCCTATTGTCACCCCCGGTCCGGCTAGTCTGTCAAGCCGACTCCCACTAGTCGAGTCAACTCACCCCTACCCGACTCCGCTGGCCGATTTCCTAGTCAGCGGAAGCGACCGCTAGATCCTCACGCCGGGTGTACTTCTGGAGGCCATGGCCCTTGAAGTCCACGTCATACTCGTTGGTCCGTACGGTGTAAATAACCTCGTCAATCACGGCGTAGGTCATCATCGCCAAAGCGACCAAGACCGACCACAGCGGCATGATGCCGGTGAAAGCCCACCCGAGAATGAAGACGCAGCAGACGGTGGTGAAGATCTTGTTCGGCCAGGAGTGCAAGGTGTTGCCCTCCCCATGCCATTTCAAGGTCACAAAGTAGGCGATAACCTTCTCGGCCAGGATGATGCCCACGATGACCACGCAAAGCCAGAACAGCGTATCGGACAGCGAAGCGCGGGCCAGGCTGAACAGCGCGCAGAAGACCCCCACCAACAGCATCAAGGCGTCGCCAATCGTGTCCAAGAGCGCCCCGAGTTCGGACTCCGCATTCAGTTTGCGGGCGAGTGTGCCATCGAGCTTGTCAGTGGCCATCAGGAACAGAAAGAACCCAATCCAGACCCACGGCACGCTATATTCCCCAAGTGGCCACTTCCAGGAAGGCCACATCAGCAAGGGTAAGGCGAGCACGCCGGCGATCCGGGTGATCGAAAAAATGTTCGGAATATATCTACGAAAACCGGCGACTTCGGCTTTTTTCATCGGTGAACTCCTCAGTTATCTATTTCTAATCTTTTGTCAGTACGGTCGTACGATCGAATCAACTGGCAGCAGCAGCGGCGGCAGCGCGAGTGACGTACTTCTGGAGACCATGTCCGCGGAAGTCAACGTCATATTTTTCCGTCCGAATGGTGTAGATAACCTCGTCGATCACGGCATAGGTCATCAGAGTGAGCGGAATCATCAACGACCAGAAGGGAACATCACCGATCAGGGCCCAGAACAAGACCACGACACAGGTTGTCGCGGCGAAAACCTTGTTCGGCCAGGAGTGTAGCGTGTTGCCGAAGACATGCCATTTCACGGTCACAAAGTAGGCCAAAACCTTCTCGGCCAAGATCACTAGGATGATGCCGGTGTAGAACAAAGCGGTCCCAGTCGTCAGGTCCGCAAAACCCCAGATACAGCAGAAGACGCCGGCCAGCAGCATCAGCGCGTCACCGACAGTATCGAGCAGGGCACCCACCTCGGATTCGGCTTTGAGCTTGCGGGCCAAAGTGCCGTCGAGTTTGTCGGTTGCCATTAGCAAGATCCAAAGGCTGACCCAGATCACAGGCACGGCCGGGAAGATCCAGATCTGCACCTTCCAGGCACCCACCACCAAGAACGGCAGCACGAGAGCACTGACGATGATGCGCGTCAAAGAAAAGATGTTTGGAACGTGTTTTTTGAAGCCGACAGCGGCTGGTTTCTCCATAGGAGGACTCCTCTACTCAAGGTCGTGGGGATGTAACCAACGATGGCCACATAAAGGCACCACCTACCGGTGGCAGTGCCCGATTTGTCCCCATGCCGCAATGTTACCTGACGAAATCCAGCCCTCGGGAAGTGACTTAGATCTGAGACGGTTAGCGGGCCATCGCTTGAGCTTTGAGATCAGCGGGCATTTTCTCGATGGCATAACGTAAGGCGGTGCGGGGCATGACTGCTTTGTGGTCCATCACGTAAGCGAAGACCGCCGCCTGGTCGGACTCGGCGATGGCCTTGAGCAGCCAGCCGTAACCCTTCTGAACTAGGTCTTCACTATCGGTTAGGAGCGAGTCGGCGATCTGGAACCCAAGGTCGTGGAAGAGACCTTTCCGGGCCGGCACGATGAGGGTGACGGCGGCGGCGCGTTTCACCCAACGGTTCGTCGACTGCGCCCAACCGAGAAGCCGCTCCCCCAGTTCGGGAAAGGCCATCACGAGGTCGCCGACCGTGTGATTACAGAGGGTGTCACAGGTTGCCCAATTGCTGACATGGTTGTGCACCCAGCGCTCGAAGACCGGAAAGTCACTAGCTTCGTAGCGCCGAACTTGGGATTCAGCGAAGACACAGGCGACAAAGGCTTCTTCCATATAGCCAGAGGCCCAGAGTTGATCGCAGAGTGCCCAGATGGCGGCCTTATCCAAGCCAGCCGCTTTCATCTCGGCGCGATAACGTTTGGCTATCGCCGTGGCGACCGGGACCTTCATCCCATAGGTCAGGATTTCCTCTTTGAAGTAGCGCTGACCGGCCTGTTTGGCGATCGGGTCGATATTGGCGATTAACTCGGCGCGGATCCGGGCCAGGATGTCGGTGATGGGATCTTGGGTCATAGTGAGATCATACTGCCGAAAAGCGGCGTTTGGGGGCGGCTGATTGGACAGGGTTACGATGAGCGGCGCTACTAGTGCGATCAAGCGCCGCCCATCGTAACCTTCCTTGGGGGGATCAGGCCGTACGTGGACAACGAGCGAGGAAATCGCGGGCGATCTCATCGAAGGTGACCCACCGTACGCCCTCGTGACGGCTGATATGTTGAATTAACCGTTCGTGCATGAGCAGGACTTGGGGCCGTCCGGAGACGTCGGGATGGATCGTCATCGGGAAGATCGCGTAATCGTACTCGCGATAGACCCAATCAAACTGGTCCATCCATAGGGTTTCGAGTTGTCGGGGGGTGACGAAGCCGAAGGAGTTAGGGTTGCCCTTGATAAACATCATCGGCGGCAGATCATCGAGATACCAACTAGCAGCGATCTCGACCAGGCAGGACTGGCGTCCCCGGTCGAGGGGTTTCATCCAAGTGGCCGCTGGTTGATCGTAGTTGACCGTCGTCCAGGTGTCACCCAAACGCACATAGTGGGGCTCGAAGTCCTGGTGCATCAGCGAGTGATCGTAAATAATGCCGCGTTCACACAGGAGGTCGCCGGTGCAAGTCGACAACTCCCACCAGGGCGCAACATAACCGGTTGGGGCTCGGCCCGTGCGCTGGACGACCAGATCGATGCAGTAGTCGAGGATGTCCGCCTCCTGGCGCCGGGTCATCGCAATCAGGTTCTCGTGAGAATAACCATGGAGGCCAATCTCGGCCCCGGAGGCGGCACAACGGTCGAACTGCTCCGGGAAGGTCTCCACCGATTGACCAGGCCAGAACCAGGTTGATGGGAGGTCGAAGGTGTCGAATAGCTTGATTAAGCGGGGTACCCCAACCTCACCAGCAAATAATCCGCGGGAGATGGTGTTGGTAGAGGACTGGCTGCCGTAAGAACCGAGCCACCCACCGACCGCGTCCAGATCGACTCCGTAGGCGACCAGGATTTCCTTATCTGCCATATCAACCTCTTTTCAAGGGCCCTAGCTGGGGCCGGTTGTGGTGAGTGACCTCGCCCCGGCGAGTGAGCCGGTCACCAGGGAGTTAGAACATGTTGTAATGATGTTTTAACACTGTTTTAACTATGAGTCTACCTAGAGAGTCAACTAAGTCAAACCACCAAATAATCAGCCCCTCGTAGCACGCGCGAGCCACCGATGCCTAGTAAGGTAAGGAACATGGCAGCAGATGAGAGCTCGGACCGTCCCGTCACGATCTATGAGGTGGCCCGCGCCGCTGAAGTCAGCCCCTCGACGGTGTCGCGAACCTTCACCAGACCGGGTCGGGTGTCCGTGCGTACGGCCGACCATGTCCGCGCTGTCGCCGCCGAACTAGGCTACCGGGACGACACTCCCTACCGGGCTAAGTCGGCGGCTCGAAATCATGCCATCGCTTTGGCGGTGACTGATGCCACCAACCCCTTCAACTCCGCGATCCTGCGCAGCGCCGCCAACCACGCCAATAAGGCTGGTTACACCATGGTGATGATGGATGCCCAGGAGTCGGTCGCCCAGGAGCGATCGAATTTCGACCGCATCCTGCCCCAGGTTGATGGCGTTATCATCGCCTCGTCGCTGATGTCGGACACCGTTCTACGCTCGGTGGCGAAAACCCATCCGCTAGTTATTCTGAACCGATATGTTGGTGGCTTGCCCTCGGTGGTGCCGGACACCTCGCATGGGATGAAGCAGGCGATCGCTCATCTACTTCAACTGAACCACAATACGGTCCACTATCTCGCCGGGCCCGACTCCTCTTGGATCTCCGGTATGCGCTGGCTTGCCATCCGAGCGGCCGCCGCTTCGATGGGGTTCACCGCCCATCGGGTTGGCCCGATCCTGCCGAGTGTCGAAGGCGGGGCCGCTGCGGCTTCGCAGGTGATTGCCCGCCGCGCTACCGCCGTCATTTGCTACAACGATCTGATGGCGATGGGCTTGACCCGGGCGCTAACCCACAAGGGTTATTCGATCCCCTCCGATCTGTCGATCATCGGCTGCGACAATATCTTCGCTTCCGATCTGGTGATGCCCGCGCTGACCACCATCGCCGCCCCGATTGGGGTGCTCGGCGACACGGCTGTCAAGCATATTCTGGCGATGTTGGTGGGCGCGAAAGCCCAGTTGAGCGCTCCGATTACGATCCCCGTACGTTTGATCGTCCGCGAATCAACCGGGGCTTGCCCGGTTAAGCGCCTCCACCTATCGCGGGCCTAGTCGCCCTGGTCGTCCTAGTCGTCCTGGTCGTCCTAGTCGTCACCCAGGAGATAGGCCCCAAACGAAGCGCGTAGCCCGGCAGTCAGCGGGGTGGGATGGCCAGCGGCGTCCGCAAAGACGGCAACTGCCGCCGCGCGGGCACAGGTTAGGCCGGTGATTGGGTCATCGACTTGAGAGGACATCGTCAACGAGCTATTCCCGATCCGGGCCACCCCGGTCCGCACCAGGTAGGGTTCTTTCCGCAAGACGACGGAGTTCTGGTAGTGGACATCTTGGCGGGCGAGGAACCAGAGGTGATCATCAGTCTCGTCAGCCTCCCCCGTACCGCGTAAGGGCGCGACCGTGAAGGTGATCCGACCCTCCTGGACGTAGTCGAAAATGATCGCATTGTTGACATGCCCATAGATATCGAGGTCTGACCAACGGACCCTAACCTCGGAGACCTTCGCTTTTTGGGTCATGTCGGCCCAAGCGATCTCGCGGAGTGGTTCGACCGGCACGATCAGGGTCTCCAAGACTGACCGGGCTCGCGCCGGTAGGGCTTGGCGAGTCCGGGTCGGGATATCCCAGCCGGACAGGGTTGTCCGAGCGGTGGCAACCAAGCGGCCATTCTGGAACAAGCGATAAGCGAGGGTGACGTCCGTATGGTTGAGACAGGCGACCCCGATCTCGGCAATCAGCGGCACTTCGGAGAAGAACACCGGCGCTTCATATTCGATCTGGTTGCTCTGCACCGCAAAACCTTGCTTGAGCAGGTCTTCAATGCCGAGTTCATAGAGGAAATCGGCGCGTGCATCCTGGAGATAATCGATAAAACGTGCGTTGTTAACGTGCCCTTGCGCGTCCAGATCCCCCCAGCGTAAGGGAACCTCAACTCGCATCTATCGTCTCCTCGAAGCCAGCGAACAAGGAGTCGACGATTTCTTGATGGGAGGCAATGACGCGGGCCCGACGAATCTTCTGGGACTCGGTCACCGCGCCCGACTCGAGGGTTAGTTCGTGATCGAGGATGGCATACTGCTTGACAGTCTCCCAGCGGTCCAGATGGGTGTTGGCCTTGGCGACAAAGCGGTCGATGGACCGCCGGATCTCCGGCAACTGCGATAGTTCGGCATAGGTCAAGCCCGCATGACCACGGTTCTTTCCCCACCGCATCAACGATTCCGGTTCCATGACCAGTAGGGCACCGACATACTTATGCCCATCGCCAACGGCGATCGCCTGGGAGATATAGGGCACGTTCGCCATCAGCGCCGCCTCCACCTTGGTCGGAGCGACGTATTTCCCACCCGAGGTCTTGATTAGATCCTTCTTGCGGTCAGTGATGAACAGAAAGCCTCGATCATCGAGATAACCGGTGTCACCGGTGTGGAACCAGCCATCGGCGTCAATCGCTGCGGCCGTCGCCTCCGGATTCTTGTGGTAACCCTCCATCACCACCGGGGCCCTAAACAGGACTTCCGAGTCATCGGCGATCCGGCATTCGAGCCCGGGGATCGGTCGCCCAACCGCCCCGAAAACCAGTTCGCGGTAGTGGTTAACGGCGTTAACGGTGGCAGTTTCCGTCAGACCGTACCCCTCGACCACGATCAAGCCAGCGGCGTAGAACCACTTCTGAACCTGGGGGCTGAGCTTGGCGGCACCGGAGATCATGAACTGGATTCGCCCACCGAGTTTTTCGCGGAGTTTGGACAAAACGAGTTTGTCGGCGACATTGAAACGGGCTTTGAGGACCGCTGGCATCTCCTGGTTCGCCAAGCGGTAAGGCACCGCTTTGTAGGCGGTGGCGAAAGCCCAGTGGGCGATCTTGCCTTTGACGCCGCGCGAGGTATCACCGGTTAGGACGGCGGAGCGTACCTTCTCGAAAATCCGGGGCACCCCACACATGAAGTCGGGCTTAATTAGGCCGAGGTTATCGGTGATGCGATCAATCCGACCGTCAATCGCGGTCTTGAAGCCGAGGCGCAATTGGAAGGCAATCATCGACTTGCCGAAAGAGTGGGAGAGCGGCAACCAGAGGTAAGCCAGCATATCCTCGTTAACCAGATCGATCAGCCCAACCGATTCGGCGAGGTAGGACCAAGCGGAATGCTTGAGGCGCACCCCCTTGGGGCGTCCGGTCGTACCAGAGGTGTAGATCAGAGTGGCGAGGTTATCCCGGGTCGTGATCGCCTGCCGGTCGTCGACGCAGGTCGGGTTTGCCGCCAGGTAGGCCCGTCCCTCATCGAGGAACTCATCCCACGCAATCACCCGCTCGCCATCCGAGACCCCATTCACCACCACGATCAGGGGAATCGCGTCGACGAGGTCGTCGTGGCAGGTGATCTTGGCGACCTGGTCGGCATCCTCGGCGACCACGATCCGCGAGTCGGAGTCCCTCAGAATATAGGCGACATCTTCGGCCATCGTATTCGGATAGATCGTCGAGGTGGCACAAGCCGCCATCGCGTTGCCGAGGTCGGCGAGGACCCACTCCAGGCGGGTCGTCGAAATGATCGCTACCCGATCCTCTTGGTTCAGCCCACGCCCAATCAGCGCCGCGCCAAAAGCCGTCGTCAGTTCCCCAATCTCCGTCCAGTTCAGATCATGCCAAACCTCATCAGAGTCGGGATATCTAAACGCCAGCGCATCCGGCGCCAAGCGAATCCGCTCCAACAACATTGCCCCTAGGGACTCTATCGATCGCCCCGCGATCTCGCCTTGTAGTTCCTTCGTACCCTCTGGTGTCTCGGTCAGCATCCTATTTCCTTCCCTGGAGATACGTTCCAAGGTGATAATAGCGTTGAACTCAACGATTTATCCACAGTCTCAACTAGTTTGTTAGGCTAATCAACTATTTCCCCACCCAATCTTGCCAGCGGCAGTCTTGGTGAAGTCCGTTTTCGGCTTTTGTGAGTGTTTGCTTGCATTGAATACAAACCGCTCCTTTAAAGAGGGTACGTGGTGGGTTGTGGGGGCTAGGGCTAGTGGTGGGGCCGAAGATGGTTTGGAATCGACGGAAGAGGACATCGAGTTCGACAGCGATTTCCAGGTTATGGATGGAGGTCGCCGTACGAGGCTCCCGTTGTCGGCGAGCAGCAATTTCGTAAAGAGTGTCGGTGTAGATATCGGGGGTTACTCGTGCTGCGAGAAACAGCCCAGGGTTTACAGCCGAAATACCGTATCGTCGTAGGTCGGTGTTCCCAAAGTCGTCAACATCGCTGGTGATAATGAACTTCGCCTCACTTGAGATCGCGGCGGCCAGTATTGGGCGATCCGCTTGGCTCGTGTCAACAAAGTCGAACTGCTCAGGATTAGCGTCTGGGCACAGGTGCCAATCCAGTCGCGCCCGTAACTCGCTCACACGAATGTGGCCTGGCCGCTGATGTCTCTCAGCTTGTGTCTCGACGAAAGGACTGTAAATAGGCAAGAAGCCTGGTTCTGCGTACGCGGCGGTTTGGTAAACCATGGTGCGGGGAACAGGCGAAACGAGAACATTCGCGTCAATGAAGACGAGGTCCATTAAAAATCCTGGGCAAGAAGTGAGGCGGACTCCGTGATGTACCAGCGGCGGAATCGCTCAACTTCAGCGAGTGCGATACGGTGCCGATTTCCATGTCGTATTGTCTTGATTTTGCCTTGAGCGATCCAGTTCATGATGGCGCTACGCGAGCGCCCGAGGTGGTCTGCCATTTCCTGGGGGGTCATTGATGGTACTTCAAGTCTTACTCTTGCATGGCCTCCTGTAGCTAGGTGCTGCGCTATGGTCTCTGCCCAGTCGATGGTATCAGGGGTTATCTCCAGTGTCGTCATTCATCAATTGTGTCAGTTATGGCGGATAACTGTCAATAATGGCAGTCCAGGCGAGGCATACGGCGATTCTGGCGTGTCTAGTCTCTGGTTAGGCGGCGGTGGGTGGTTCGGTGGGGGCGGGCGGCTTCTACGCCTAGGCGTTTGACCTTGTTGGATTGGTAGTCTTCGAAGTTGCCTTCGTACCAGAACCATTGGGCGGGGTTGTCGTCGGTGCCTTCCCAGGCGAGGATGTGGGTGGCGACGCGGTCGAGGAACCAGCGGTCGTGGGAGATGACGACGGCGCAGCCGGGGAACTCTAGGAGGGCGTCTTCTAGGGATTGGAGGGTTTCGACGTCTAGGTCGTTGGTGGGTTCGTCGAGGAGCAGGACGTTACCGCCTTGTTTGAGGGTCATTGCGAGGTTTAGGCGGTTGCGTTCGCCGCCGGAGAGGACACCGGCTAGCTTCTGTTGGTCGGGGCCTTTGAAGCCGAAGGAGGCGACGTAAGCCCGCGAGGGCATCTCGAAACTACCGACCTTGATGTGATCGAGACCGTCGGAGACTACCTGCCAGACATTTTGACTAGCCTCGAGCCCACCGCGCCCCTGATCGACATAGCTGAAGGAGACCGTCGTGCCGACCTTGATCGTGCCGGCGTCGGGGGTTTCCTCGCCGATCAACATCTTGAACAAGGTGGTCTTGCCCACCCCATTCGGGCCGATGATGCCGACGATGCCGGCACGGGGTAAGGAGAAGGACAGACCATCGATTAGGAGGCGGTCGTCATAGCCTTTGACCAGCTTATTAACCGAGATGACCTCGGACCCGAGTCTCGGACCAGCCGGGATGTTGATTTCGGTCAGGTCGAGTTGACGACGGCGTTCGGCTTCGCTCGCCAATTCTTCATAGCGCTGGAGGCGGGCCTTGGACTTGGCCTGACGGGCCTTCGGATTGGCCCTCACCCACTCCAACTCGCGTTCCAGGATCTTGGCGCGTTTAGCATCCTTCTTACCTTCGATCGTCAAGCGGGCGCGCTTGGTTTCGAGGTATGTCGTGTAGTTGCCCTCATAGGGATGGAGTTCACCACGGTCGACCTCACAGATCCAACTGGCGACATTATCGAGGAAGTATCGATCGTGGGTGACGGCTAGGACCGCCCCTGGATAGTTCTTCAGGTGACCCTCCAACCAGGCGACCGACTCGGCATCGAGATGGTTGGTCGGTTCGTCGAGCAGCAGCAGATCGGGCTGGTTCAGGAGCAGCTTACACAAGGCCACCCGCCGCCGCTCTCCCCCAGAGAGAATGTCGACATTAACCTCAGGATCGGGACAGCGCAGCGCATCCATGGCCTGTTCCAACTGGGCATCGAGATCCCAAGCCTGGCGATGGTCAAGCTCCTCTTGGAGCTCACCCATCTCCGCTAGCAAGGCATCGAAGTCCGCGTCGGGATCACCCATCGCCGCCGAAATCTCGTTGAAACGCTCTAGCTTAGCGAGAGTGTCTTGAACTGCCTCCTGGATATTCTCCAGCACAGTCTTACCCTCGGTCAGCGGCGGTTCCTGGAGCAGGATGCCCACCGAGGCCTCCTTGGCCAACATCACCTCGCCGTTATTGGGCTTCTCTAACCCCGCCATCAGCTTGAGCAACGTCGACTTTCCGGCCCCATTCGGCCCGACCACGCCGATCTTGGCATCAGGGAAGAAGGACATTGAGACACGCTCAAAGATCACCCTCTCACCAAGCGCCTTGCGTACGTTATGCATGGTGAGGATGAAATCGGCCATGAGGTCTCCTTGGATGAACTAGGGGCCCAGCAAGTGCTGGACTCACCGCTACATTATGCCAGGAGAATTTCTGAACCTTGGCCGATTCCCACCGCACCAACCGCTAGATCAGGCCGCCAGCTCCAATTCCACCGCCTCATCGACGCCCACTACTGAGGCCTCGACGACCGTCTCATCCTCACTGGGCTCCTCGCCCGGGTCATCGTCTTGACCCGACGGCGTCTCCGCATTGTTGGACTCCGGTTCGCGGTCATCCTCACGGCGCGGGGCGGTCTTAATCAACCGGGTCACCCCTCGACTGAGGTCGTGGCCAATCGCGGAAGCTTCAATCACCATCCGCTCATGCGCCTCCCCGTTGACATCGGTCCAGGCTTGGGTCCGGACCTTGCCGTGAACCAAGACCAGGTCACCCTTCCGCAAACTCAGCGCCACATTGTCGGCTAGATTCCGATAGCACACCACCGTATTCCAGGTTGTTGTCCCATCGGCCCAATCCTCACCCACGCGCATGCGCGGGGTCGTCGCCACCCGAAAAGTCACCGTCGGCGTTCCCGATCGTGTCCGCTTCAAATCCAGTTCGTGGCCCACAAAGCCCGTTAAAGTCATGGTCGATTCCATGCTTACTCCTTTCCTCATTACCACCATGGCGATTTTGCCGGCAATCTGTCATGGGACGACCACGTTGGGGATAACTTGAGAAAAGAAAGGTCTACCTGTGGATGAACCACACACTAAGCAGCCGTCACGGCAATCGCCCGATCGAGGGCGGCTACCGCCTCGTCATGACGGGCCAGCTCAGCGTTAATCGGCCCGACCACCGCCCCGACGAGCAGGGTCTCGATCGTCCGATTTAACTGCTTGGTCGAACCGGCTGCAGCGATCCGGGCCGAGATATTAACCCCGATCCGCGACAACCCTGCCAAGACGAGCCCTAGTAACACTCCGCCGCCCAAGATCCACCCCGGCAAGGGGAAACCCTGCCACAAGGGCAAGTCCATGGAGGTAAACAACGGCGCTAGCAGCCACCCCGCCGACCCGAGAGCCGTCAGCAAGATCAGCCAT
>JAIRKB010000304.1 GCA_031260385.1 Propionibacteriaceae bacterium
ACATAGGCTTTCGAGAGCAAGCCCACCTTGTTGTCATAAACGAACTTCCAGATGATCGAGGCGCCGACCATCGAGATCGCCATTGGCAGGAACATCAGGATCTTCGCCGCCTTCTCGAAGCGCGTACGATCAACTAGCGTTGCGTACGCCAGGCCAACCCCGGTCGCTAAGGTGGGCACGAGGACAACCCACAAGACGGTGTTACGCAAGACGAGCCGGAAGGGTGGCCCCGTCAAGGCGGTGATGTAGTTGGCCAAGCTTAGCTTCCCCGCCGGGTCGACTAGGGAGTCGCGAATGGTGGCGAGGGCGGGATAGACCAAACCGAAACTAACAGCGACTAGGGCGGGGCCGAGGAAGGCGACCGCCACCAGCCAGCGCGGTGCCCGTTTGGGCAGGGTTAGCAAGGCGAGAATCAGCCCGGTGACGGCGACAAAGAGCGCGACCGCTACCACCATGAGCGCCAGTTTTTGACTGGTCGTCTCTGGGTGAAGCAGGAAGTCCATGATCACTCCTTAGTAGCGGGTCGACTGGGGGTCGATGTTGGGTCGATGTGGGGGGAGGGCCTTGGGAGTCCTCCCCCCACGTCTTTGTGGAGGGTTAGACGGGCCAGGTCGCTTCGATGGCGTCGAGAACGGACTGCTCGGACTTGCCTTGGGCGAAGTAAGCAGTCATTTCCTTCCAGAAGGATCCGGCACCGACGACCGAGGGCATCAAATCGGAACCGTCAAACCTGAACTCCACCCCGGGTGCCGATAGGACGTCATATGCGAGGCGGTCCATCGGCGAGGATAGGTTCGAGCGATCAAGGCCGTTATTGGCTGTTACCCAGCCCTGGGGAGTCAAGGCAGCCTTGGCGTTCGCCCACTCGGCGGAGGAAAGGAAGGCCTGGAAAGCCTGGACTTCCTCTCGATCAGAGAAGGCAGCCACAAAGTCGCCGCCACCGATAACCGGCTGGGAGTCAGCGGTTAGACCGGGTAAGGGGAAGGCCCAGACATCACCGTCAGGACCAACCACCAGGGAAGGATCGAGGGTGGTCCAGTTTGTCTGATAGAAGGAGGCGGCGCGATGCATATAGCAGGTCCCATCGACGATCGGGTAGCCGGCATCTGTCCACGGTTCGGCGGCGATCGACTGCACATTGCCGATGCCAGCGTTGACGTAGTCAGGGTTACGCAGGATCCGGCTCATCTCGGTCAAAGCCGCGACGATCCTCGGGTCATTGAATGCGATCTCGTGGGCAACCCACTGGTCATAGACCTGACCGCCTGCGAAGCGTAAAACCATATCCTCAACCCAGTCGGTGGCGGGCCAACCGGTCGCCTCACCGGATTCGATGCCTGCACACCAGGGCTTGGCGACACCATCGGCGGCGATTTGGGCCGACAAGGTGAGTAGTTCATCCCAGGTGGTGGGGATGGTGTAGCCAGCGTCCGCGAAGGCGGCTGGTGAATACCAGACGAAGGATTTGGCGGAGGCCCCTAGGGGGGCCGCATAGAAGGTGCCCTTAACCGTGCCGTAGTCTTTCCAGGACGCCGACCAGTAGTTATCGACGTTGGCGGCGACGGCGTCGGGAGCGGCGACAACCTTGCCGGTCGCAACCATTGTGGCTAGTAAGCCCGGTTGGGGCAGGATGGCGATATCCGGGGCGGCGCCAGCCTGAACCCGGACCGGCAGTTGAGTTTCGAACTCCCGGGAACCTTCATAGGCGATTTGGGCACCGGTGCAGTAGGCGAAATCAGCCCAGGAGGCCTCATACTGAGCACCCTCGGTGTCGATGAAGGTCGCGTAGACGCTGACCTTCTTACCCGTCAGGTCGCCGTAGATGTCATAGGACGCGCAGTTGGTTTCTGGCGCATCAGTATTGTGGGATGAAGGGCTGCTGCAAGCGGTGACACTGAGTATGGTTAGCGCCAGTGCTCCCACCAGGATCGAGCGAATCGAGCGAATCATGTCTTCTCCGTTTCGGATTGAGTTAGGCAGGGTCTCGAAGTGGTTGAAGCGATCTTAGGTGACTCTGCATTAACAATTGTAAGCGCTTACACTACCGAAATGCAAGCGCTTACATGATGAACTTTGTCAGGCTTTGCGCTGAATAATTCCTCAGAATAGTTGACTGATACCCATGGACGTACCTTACCTGGGGGCGCAAACCTCCCGAGCCCTGATCCACCGATTGCTCGCGTCGCGAGCGGCCTCAGATAGGTGCGATGGCAAGGCGACAACGTCGAAGGCAGGCTTGACCGCCTGTCGAGCGTTGTCAACGCCGCCAGAGGGCCTAGCTGAGGCCGCGTAGCAGCGATGAATCGGTGGATCAGGGCTAAGTTACTGGTCGTTGAGCAGGGCGGCTACGGAACCGTCGTTGAAGACGGCTTGGATGGCACCGGCGATTAGGGGGGCGACCGATAAGACGGTCAGCTTCTCGATCTTGGCTTTGATCGGCAGAGTGTTGAGGACGATGACTTCCTCGAAGGCCGAGCGGTTGAGGCGATCAGCCGCCGGACCGGACAAGACGGGGTGGGTCGCGGCACCGATCACCCGATCCGCACCCTTCACCTTCAGGGCCTCAGCGGCCAGACAGATCGTGCCACCGGTATCGATCATGTCGTCTACCAGCAAGCAGGTCTTGCCCACGACATCGCCGACCACCTCATGGACCGCTACCGTGTTCGCGACATTCGGATCGCGGCGCTTGTGAATGATCGCTAGGGGGCAGCCCAAGCGATCGGACCACATATCGGCCTCGCGGACCCGCCCCGCATCCGGTGAGACAACCACCAGGTTGCTCAGATCGTACTTCTCGCGAACATAACGCGCGAGGATCGGCAGGCCGTGCAAGTGGTCAACCGGGCCGGAGAAGAAACCCTGGATCTGGGCGGCGTGAAGATCAACACTCATGATCCGGTCTGCCCCCGCAGCCGCGAACATATCCGCCACTAGCCGGGCGGAGATCGGCTCGCGGCCGGAATGCTTCTTGTCTTGACGGGCGTACGGATAGAACGGCGTGACGACTGTGATCCGGCGGGCGGAGGCCCGCCGCAAGGCGTCGATCATGATCAGATGCTCCATCAACCACTCGTTGACCGGCTCGGTGTGAGCCTGAAGGATGAAGGCGTCACAGCCGCGAACCGACTCCTCATAGCGGATGTAGATCTCCGAGTTGGCGTAGGTGACAAACCGGGTCGGCACCACAACGGTGCCCAGCAGGGTCGCCATCTCCGCCGCAAGCTGCGGGTGCGACCGGCCAGCGAATAGCTTCAGTCGCTTGACATCCTTCTTGGCCAAGTCGGACACCTCTACTCCTTGTCCATTTGATCAGCACTATCTTGAGCGATGCGCTCGGCATCTTGCACTGTTGCCCCCGCCGAGCTGGTTGCTCGTCGGCGGAAACGCTCCACCCAATTGGGAATATTGCGTTGGCGTCCCCGCGCCACCGCTAGTTCCCCGGACGCCACATCGCCGGTGATCGTCGAGCCAGCCGCGACAAAGGCATCATCACCAATTGTCACCGGCGAGACCAGGACCGTACTCGAACCGATGAAGGACCGGGCCCCCACCGTCGAGTGGTGTTTATTCGTACCATCGTAATTCGCGAAAATCGTGCCGGCGCCGATATTGGCGCCCTCACCGATCGTCGCATCCCCGCAATAAGTCAAGTGCGGCACCTTGGCGCCAGCGGCAATCTGGGCATTCTTGGTTTCGACAAACCCGCCGATCTTGCCGGCGCGACCGAGGCGCGTCCCCGCGCGAAGGTACGAGAAGGGGCCGACACTGGCCCCTGGCCCGATCTCCGATAGGACGGCTTCCGAGCGAAGCACCTGGGCTCCCTCGCCCACCTCACAGTCGGTCAAGCGGGTATCCGGGCCAATCCGCGCCCCAGAGGCAATCGAGGTTGCCCCGCGCAGGATCGTACCCGGCCAGAGCTCGACATCCGGGGCAATCGACACCCCCGCCTCAACCCAGGTGGTCGCCGGGTCGATCACGGTGACACCCTCGCGCATCCAACCGGTGACGATCCGGTGGTTCATCTCCGCCGCTAAGGTGGCCAGTTGGACCCGATCGTTAACCCCCTCGGTCTGCCAGACATCGGCTTCGACGTAGGCCCCGACCGTTGCGCCCTGGGCCCGGGCATATCCCAGCACATCGGTCAGGTAGAGCTCCTGCTGGTCATTGGTCGGCTCCAGATGGGCCAAGCCATCGCGCAAAACATCGGCATCAAAGACATAGATCCCGGAGTTGATTTCCTGGATCGCCAGTTCCGCCGGGCTGGCATCGCGGTGCTCAACGATCCCGGTCACCCCAGTCTCGGAGCGCAGAATCCGCCCGTAACCACTCGGATCGTCCACAATCGCGGTCATCACCGTAACGGCGTTCCCGGCCTGGCGGTGATGGGTAACCAGGCGACGTAAGGTCGCGGCGGTGAGTAGGGGCACGTCGCCGTAGGTCACGACAATCTCGCCGCTGACCTGGGGTAACTGACTCATCGCGCAGCGTACGGCATGGCCGGTGCCGTGCGGGTTGTCCTGGACGGCTTTGATCGTGTGCGGGGCGATCTCGTCGAGATGGGCCTCCACCTGCTCACGCTGCTGGCCGACCACCACCACTAGTTTGTCTGGCGTCACCCCTTCGGCGGCCCCTACCGCCCAGGACAGGAGTGTACGACCGCACAAGGGGTGGAGCAACTTGGAGAGCTGGGATTTCATCCGCGTTCCAGCCCCCGCTGCAAGGACAATCACTGCTGCTACTGATGGTTCACGATCAGTCGACATCACACCGTACTTCCGCTTCGGCCCGGCCGATGCTTGAGACTACCAACCCTCAGCGGCGACGGGGCGTTTGACACCTACATCCTATAACGAGGATGCCGCGATCATAATACCCTGATCCACCGATTGATCGCGTCGTGAGCGGCGCCAGATAGGTGTGATGGCAAGGCGACAACGTCGAAGGCAGGCTGGACGCCTGTCGAGCGTTGTCAACGCCGCCAGTGCGCCTATCTGGGGCTGCGTAGCAGCGATGAATCGGTGGATCAGGGTAATAACCCCGGCTCACCGCGTGGGCACTTGGGGAACTGTTAACGCAAGGTTAGGCCGAATGATTCGGCTTAACCTTGCACGTAGAAGGGATCGGGCTCTGGCCGAGTGCAGCACACAAGAGAATCACCCTAACTGGCATCCACCTAAGCCCACCCCCAACCCTTTCAAGCAGAAAAGTCCCTCCCTGTCGGAAGACCCTTGTGGCTCACCTGAGTACTAGAAAGCTGCGGAAGAACTATCAAAACCGCGGGGTCTGGGGTGGCGGTCTCCGCCCCAGAAGACCAACTGAAACCCGAAAACACGAACCCAAACCCGGTA
>JAIRKB010000309.1 GCA_031260385.1 Propionibacteriaceae bacterium
CTTGAAGGTCTCGTCGGCGTTCAGCATCCCGGAACATCTGCTTTCGATCACCAACGTGGTCAGCACCATCGTATTCAACGGCAACCTTCTGTCTCGGATACCCCATATCGACGTGATACTCCATCGCGACATCATTGCAGTAAATCGAATAGTTAACCTCGGGTTGAGGCAACCCAGCCCGGACCAGAAGCAAACGAAGCCGCGTTTCGTAGATCGAATCCGTTCTAGGAACCACCAATCGCGCCACCCGTCGAGCTTTCTTAATCCCCGGAGTGTCGCCTAACTCACTAAGGCGGCGTCTGAAGTCTTCTTCCCTTATCAAAGGATCTTTCCGGCGCATCAGACCATCAGCAACCTCAACTAGCTCATCATCGGTACCCCGTAGTTGAAGCCAGTGGTCAACAGGATGTAGGGTCGGGAGACTGTTCTTATACCTACGCCAGATCGGTGGCATTGTCGTCGTACGATGCGTAACAACCCCCCGGCGTTGCGGACGGAAGCGACCCGTCGGGACAAGGATGTGGCAGTTATCCCAATCCTGTAGCCTCTCAGGTAAGGCGACCCCGAGCACCTGAAGCGCGCTCGCCCCGTACAGTGTGGCATCCTGATCAGCACAAAGGACTGTGATCGCGCGCACCAGAGCGAGAAACCGCTGCCGACGTGCTTTCCACTGATCTAGCTCCCGCTCGAGCGTCCGCCCGTACACTCCATAACTCAGCCGGTCATACCCAAGACGCCGATAATTCTGGCAATTGACGCGCCCCGACCGCGCCAACTCAATCCCATCAATACTCATATCACAAGCATCCCCTATTTTTCCCGTTTGCAGAGAGTTATCCACAGCCCAATTTCCCTAAATCTGATCTGCTCCCAATCGCCTCCGAACATCTTCAGCCATTTCCGTCCACCTTTTTGTAAGGACAGCGGAGGTGGCTGAAGATCGCCCTAAAATCGCCGTTATTCGGATCATCTTCAGCCAAACTCGTCGCGAGCGGAAAAAGGGTGACGGAGAAGGCTGAAGATGTAGGGAGAACGGGGTCGTTGGCTTGGTGTAGTCTCTTAATCGCCCCAATCGCCGAAGGAGTCGGAATGGATATCTATAAGGCCCACCTGCGCCAGGCCTTTCTTAAGCAATTTGACGATTTGGGCGCGAAACTTGAGGGTTTGAGTTCGTACGATATGCGCCGCCCGCTCGTACCAACCGGCACCAACCTGCTGGGACTGGTCAAGCATGTTGGCAGTATCACCCTTGGCTACCTCGGCGGGGTCTTCGACCGACCAGCCGATATCGAACTGCCTTGGTTCGCTCCCGATTCCGAGGACGACGCCGATCTCTGGGTGACCGCCGAAGAATCAAACGAGCAGATTTTCGAGTTGTACGCCGCCGCCCGGGCCCTCGCCGCTTCGACGATTGATGCCCTGGAGCTTGACTCACCTGGGTTCGTTCCCTGGTGGCCGCCCGAGAGCGCCAAGGTCACCTTGGAGCAGATCCTCGTCCATGTCATTGCCGAAACCGCCCGCCATACGGGCCAAGCCGACATCATCCGCGAGCTAATCGACGGCCAGGCCGGTCGCTGGCAAGGCGACCCCAGTCTCACCGAGAACACCCCCGAGCAGTGGGCCACCCATCGTACTCGCGTCGAGCAAGCCGCCCGCGACGCCTAATCGTGACGGCTCGGTCGGCCGGTCAGGGCGTCGGCTCACGGGCCATGTCGATCATCGGGATTACCCCCGAAGGACACCTCTGGGAGCCGGGCACGATCGCGAACCCACGACGCTGGTAGAACTTGATCGCTCGATGGTTGTACACCGCGACGCCTAGCCAGATGGCGGCCGGACCGGCCCACGCTTCAAAGGCCTCAAAGAGCGCAGGCCCGACCCCTTGACCAAAGCAAGACGGGTCAACATAGATCGACCGCAACTCGACTCGCCCTTCCGGCTCCCGCAGCGCGTGGAGCAAGCCAACGATGCGTCCATCCAAATCGGCGACCCGGGAGTACTGGTTGGGATCGGTCATCGCCTCGCCAAGATAACCCCGCCATTGCGCGAGGGACTCAGGAGTTAGCCAGGCGTCCGTGACATCGCCCACCCAAGCCAGCGAGACCCCGTACTCATCATTAGGATAGGTCTCCAGCCAGGCCCGCCGATGCGTCTGGCGCATCTCGCGTACCTCGCTCAAGTGGATCTCACGGATCCGTACACTTGTGTCTGCCACGCCCATGACACCACAATACCGGTCGGCAACCCTCTTTGAATCCGCTATCGGCGGTCACCAGCCGACCTTCGCGAGATGGTGGTTTTTACCCGAGCGGCATCGTAGTCTGGGGGCATGAGAGTTTTGGTGTTGGGTGGTACGCGATTTTTGTCGGCGCGGATTGCGGCTGAGGCGGTGGCTGGTGGGCACGAGGTGACCTGCGCGGCGCGGGGGGTGCATGGTCGGCCGCCGGAGGGTGCAGCCTTTGTGGAGTGGGATCGGGCGGAGCCGGTTCCGGCGGCGTTGGCGGATCTTGAGGTGGATGTTGTCGTCGATGTTAGTGGCGAGCCGGGGTGGGTCGCGACGGCGGTCGCCGCCTGGCCGGCGGCCTACTGGGTGTTCATTTCGACAATCAACGTCTACAGCGATTTGGCGGTCGCTGGGGGTGCGGAGAACACCCCAACTGTGGCACCTTGGCGGGAGGGGGAGGCGAGCGATTATGGCGCCGAGAAGGTGGCCTGTGAGAACCTTGTCCTCAGTGGCACGGCCTCGGCGCTCATCCTCCGCCCCGGTCTAATCGTCGGGTCCGACGACCCTTCAGGGCGGTTCACCTACTGGCCGATCCACGCCGCCGAGGCTGACCGCGATGGCGGGGGCCTGCTCATCCCCGGCGCGCCCGACGATCTCGTACAGCTCATTGATGTCGGCGATCTGGCCGACTGGGTTGTACGAGCTGCCGAAGCCCGCCAGGCGGGAGTGTTCGACGCCGTCTGCCCGCCGATGACCCGGGCCGAGTTTGTCGCCGAGTTGCTGGCGGGCGTACGCTCCCAGGACCCGACACCTTCCGTAGCTGAAGACCAAACCGGACAATCGGGGTCAGGCATCAAGCCAGTCTGGGTGCCCTCCGCCGAACTACTAGACCTGGGCATCGCCGAATGGATGGGCCCGCGCGCGATCCCCCTCTGGATCGCCGACCCCTCCGCCAGCGGACTGATGGCCCGCGACGTCACCACCTCCCTGGCCGCCGGGCTGATCGCACGCCCCCTAGCTCAGACCGTACGCCAAACGCTGCAATGGGCGGAGACGACGCCCGACCCTCCCGTAACCGGCCTAACCCGCGACGAGGAACGAGCCCTGCTCGACGCCCGCCAGAGCTAAAAGCGGTCTAGATTGCGGGACGCCAGGGTAAATCTCCACCAACGTGGTGGAGAAATTCGTCTTCGGTCGTCCACTCATTCCCCACCCTTCACATACATCGCAGATTTGGTGGTTCACTCAGCATAGCCAGCAGGTAGTGAGTCGATCTCGTGGTTGATTTTGTGATCTAGTTCTGACATTTCGAGCTTTCTTTGTGTTGGTCGACTTGATGATGTTCCTGCGGTCTTGGGTCTGCGGATCGTACGATGTGCGGGTTGAGGCGGACGAGGGGGATGGGATACCAGTAGGCGCGATCGATCACCGGGTCCGCTAGTTCGGGTTCGAGATTCATGAAGCTGATCACCTCTTCGCCAGGGAAATAGCTGTGGCAATAGCGCGGGACGACGTCTTCGGGCACGATGCCGATGTCGTCAGCGCCGATCAGCATCGTGGCTAGGTTGGTCGCATCACGGAGCTCTGCGGGCAGTCCGGCGGCGACGAGGGCGAGGTAGATCCGGGCGGTTTCGACCGAGCGTCCGGCGGAGCGGCCAGCGACGGTAAACCACCAGCCCTGGTCATCGTACGAGGCGTAAAGCGAGACGTGCGTCGAATTGCCGCCGCGTAGGATCTCCCAAGGGTGTCCGCCTTTCGAACCAGATTTCACCCACTCAGCGAAGGCGTCAGCGGAGGTTGGGTCGAGGTCGAGTAGGCCATCGTGGCGGCCGTCGGCGTGGCGAAGGTAGAGTTCGCGAGGGCTTAGGTTTGTTGCCCCGTCCGCCTTTACCGCTTGGTAGCCGATCTGACAGGCCCGCAGAAAGTCGTCGAGCGTCATCTCGGCGACCCGCTCCCGGTGACACTTCTCACGGGCTTGCTCGACGGTGTTGTAGAGACGGTCGGCCTCATCGGCGCTGAAATCGCCAAGATGCCAGTCTCGGGGCTCGGGGGCGATCGTCCACCAGTCAGCGCGCCGGATTTTCCCGATCCGTTTGCGGTAAGGCAGGTTGGCGGCGACATGCTCGTTATACATACCGGCTTGAACCTGCCCGACCACGGCCTTGGTGGCCTTTTCTGCCCAAGCCACGATCAGTTGCAGACGGGGATCAGGCCAGTGGTCAACCTTATGATAGTCGGATCCATCGGTGGTGGCGGTGACGCCGTGGGTGTTGATGGACAGCCCGATCATGGTGCGATACCGCGTCAGGGCGATTTTGAACCAGCCGGTTTCGGTCGGATATTCGTCCTCCCAGTCAGCGCGGACCCAGTCTTCGGGTTCCTCTTCGTCCCGCAGGGCTCGGAACTGGTCGTAGCTCCCGCGCGGCAGTTCCGCCCAAAACACCCGCGCTTCGTCTCCCCCGCAATCCTCCAAGGCTTCCGCCGCCACGAGAGCCCGTTCTAGAGCCGCAACGACCACCGGGTCATCGCTCAGGCGGATCTCTGGGGTCGATAACCCCCGTAGCCAGCGGTCCAACCAGGGCGCTGTCAGGGTGATCTCCGGCGTCGTCTCGTCTTTGTCGGTCATTTCTAACTCCTTCTCGGCGGTCGCCCGCCACCTTGCCGATCACCGTTGTGAGGAGTTTGATTGACTTGATGCCGCTTGGTTGATGGTTGTTTTTCGTACGCCCGGTCTGGTTGCCCGACTAGGAATCCACAACATAAATAATGGTTTTGGGTCACTCAACATTCTCACGGAGGACCCACATTTCACAGGGTCAGGCCAACGGCATACTAATCTGTAGAAAACATGCTACAGCAAAATCTCCGCGCGCGCTGGTTCGTTTATCGGACCAATGGGGACGGGGGAGAGTTGGATGAGGGTGGAGGCGACGTCTTGGCCGTTGAGGACGAGGGCGATGTTGTGAGCGCCGGGGTAGTGGCGCCGGGTTGAGAGGTCGGCCCAGTGGTGGGTTCGCTTACTGGAAAGCACGGCTCCACCGGGAACAACCTTGTCAGATAGGAGAAATAGTTTTCGGGAGGGCTTGCCGTTGGCCTTGATGAAGTCAACGCCATATTCGATTCGGACGCGGACCGGCTCGCCGGGGCGAATCTCGACGGTGTAGGTGAGTTCGGAACTGGCGCCGATGGCGAGGCTAGACGGGTCGGCGGAGATTGAGGCTTTGACGGTTAGCGTGTCTTCGATGGCGTAGTCGAATAAGGCCTGGACTTGCGGGTCGGCTTTTCTGATCAAAGTCCGGCAGCCGTGGCGGACGATCCAGTCGGTGTTGGGGTTGTCGCCGAGCCAGCGGCGGGCGGTATCGATCACCAGGTGGGGATTGTCTTTGGCGATGTCGTTGAGGTTATTGGCGACACTGCGTCGGACGTATAGTGAGGGATCCGTTTTGAGCAGTTCGAGAAGGGCTAACACTGGCGTGGGGTCCTTTTTGAACACTGGTAGCGACTCACCCCAAGGCAGTCGCGGGCGGCAACCCTCGCTGGCGAGGCGCCGCAGATGCTCGTCTGCGTCTTTCGCCCAGATGGTCATCTGCTCCATTCCGCGTACGGGATCGCGCAAGAGGAAGGTACGGATGGCAAGCTCGGAGGAGGAGACCTCGGTGAAGCGGGCGAGGGCGCGCATGGAGAGGTCCCAGTGGTGGTCGGCCTGACCATGGGCGACCACAAACTCCGGTAAAAACCAATAGGGCTCACCAAGCAGGTCGTCCCGGATAGCAAAGAGGATCTCCAACGCGTCTTCGTAGTTTGGGGGAAGGTAGTCGCCAAGCTTCTGCCCAATCCGGCGGGTGCGATCTTTCAGCTCTAGGCCCTCCCAGGTGTCGTCAACAACGTCGTCCGCGAAGGCTTCGACCTGAAAGGCGCCATATGCCACCCGTACCATCCTCCCAAACCCGAGCAGCAGGTCGCGATTAAGCAAATTTTTCCACGGTTCAGCCATTGCACCCCTCCCAGGATTATCCCCACCAATCTACCGGATATTGGCGAGCAGTTTGAGCCGTCAATCAGGAGGTCATCTTTAGCCATTCTCGACGCCTTTTCCATGATCTTGACGAGTTTGTTTGAAGATGACCCTAAAACCGGCGGATTTTGGGTCATCTTCAAACAATGTCGTACGGTCTTTCAAAAACCGCACGATTTAGGCTGAAGATGACCGCTCCGGGCGCGACTATCTGTCGGTGCAGGACGCTGGCAACCGTACCGAACACGAAGAACGATCTTTCGACCTGGTTTTCAAGCAAGTCCGGCCAAACGGTAAACCACGAGACTCCCGGCGACCGCGACATTTAGACTGGCTCCGCAACCGATCATCGGGATTTCCACGCAATCATCGGCCCAGGCCAACACATCGTCGGGAATGCCGTTGTGCTCATGCCCGAGCAGCATAACCGTTGGTTCGCGGGCGGGAGTCAGACGCGGGAGGGGTATCGCGCCTTCCGCTAGTTCGACTGCAACGATCCGTTTGCCAGCAGTACGTTGTGAGGCGATCCACTTCTCCTTGGATGGCGCGACCCAGTGAATGCAGGGGCGGCGACCGCCTAGAGTGTCCCCTATTGACAGAGCATTTTGGTAGTGCGCGGTCTTGGGTACGGCCAGGCAAGCGCCAACGGCATCACAGGTTCGCAGCAGAGTGCCAAGGTTGGCGTCATAGGCAACCCACAGGGGTGCCACAATCAGGTGATCCCAGCACCCATGACGTCCCTGGCGACGCGATGATTGAAGGGTCTTGGGCTTGGTCTTGGTAGCGCTCATAGGCGCATCGGGGAATCCCCTTGCAGTTCTAGCAGCATTGTCAAGACGCCTTTCAGCGGCGGCGCCGAGCCATCGACGGACAATATGAGCATTGTCGTAGGCTTCCAGCATACCTTGGCTAGGCGGAGGGATAGAATCATGTCTGATGTTACGGTATACCAGGCTTGCGCCCCGGTAAGGTCTGATCGTATTGCATCTCACCGGAGAAGATAGCGTACTCGGCTTTGAACTCTTCGAAGTCTTCGGGGGTCATCCAATATTCCTCGGGGGTGAAGTCTTGCGGAACGGGGTTAAATAGACCGCCCTCACAATCATCGATGCCGAGGGCGCGAATCGTCTCCACAGCGAACTCCCGGAAAGCCGATCCGATGGCCGTGATGAGATTGCCGTCTCGTACGAGCGGTTTGCGATCAATATTGTGATGTGGAATGAAATCCAAATACCGGTTGATGTCCTCCCAAACCCCGGCGGTATATCTTCGGTCGTCCAACAATCCTGCTTTCGCCAGCAGCATCGGGGCCGATGAAATCGCCCCAATCAGGATGTCAGATCCTTTTAAAGTGCGCAGGAAATCGATAAGTTCAAGATCAAATAACGCCGGAAGCGGGTTGAGGATCCCGGGGAGTAACACACACTCGTACTGGGAAATCTCGAACTCCTCTAGGGTCTTGTCCGGGAGTATCAAGAACCCGTCTTCGGAACGTACCGGGGCTTTCGAGGTTGCGTAAACCTCGACGATTCTGTTGAACCAGACTGCCAGCGCATCAGTCAAACAGCTAACCTCCTGAAGAGAAAAATGGGCATAGACGATCACCGCAATCCCTTTACCTTCCGTCATCTCGCTTCCTCCTGGTTCGATGGGCAGATTTCGCTACAACTATCATCTTGGCCCACTTTCGGTTAAATATCACGATTTCTCGCATCAGTGCACTCCGGGTTGCGATCGGCTGGGGTTGCTGGTCGGCTAGGCTGGATCCATGGTCGGAGTTGTCGTTGAGTTTGTTGATGGTGCTTCGTTGTTGATGAACGAGGTGCTCGGACTGTACGATGCGGTTGGTTGGACGGCGTACACTGCCGACCCGGCGACCCTCTCCCGCGCGTTGGCCGGTTCGCATCGAATCGTTGCGGCGCGGGACGAAGGTCAGTTAGTCGGTTTGGCCCGTAGCGTCTCCGATGGCGAGACTATTGTGTATATCCAGGACATTCTGGTGCATCCGAGTCACCAGCGTCGCCACATCGGCCAGCACCTGGTCAGTCGGCTTCTGGAGGCCTACCCGAATGTACGCCAGCGAGTGCTATTGACTGATTCCGAATCGGGGCAGCGCGCTTTCTACGAGTCTCTTGGGTTCGTGGAAACCCATGACTTCACTCCCCCCCTGCGTTCTTTCGTACGATTCGTCCCATCGGCGGGGTCTGAAGCTCCCCAAGGTTCTTGAGCATCCGAAGGCAATATTTAGCTGCAACTACCCTTTTTGACCCACTTACAGCTAGGTATAGCGAGTCACTATTGATCAGATCTCGAATGTCGTGGAGACGGGTTTGGGTATAACTGCTTCAAAAGGTGGATATCGCGGTGTGTCTCACCAGGAAATTTCCGTACCAGTTGCATCGACGAGCAGGGTGCTGGCGCGTGGGGATCCGCCGTCGCAATCTAGGCCGATAACCTTCACGTCGCCGCAGATTGCTGGGAGGGTGTCTTGGTAGGCAACGTGGTAGTGGGCGTGGAACCAGGTCTGCGGTTGGACGGCTTCGAGGATGGTACGGAGGCGTTGTTGGTAGGCGTCGGCTTCGATCAAGGCAGCGGCGGGCCAGCTCCCCCGGCTCTCGGGGGAAAGGTCTTGGCGAAACTGTTGGACGAGGAATGGGACACCCCAGGGAGCGTCGTGGGCGATGACCACATCAGCTGGCCCGGCGGCGATAATCGCCTCCTGCTGATCGGTAGTGATGGTCTCCTCGGCGAACCAGTCGTGACCAGGCGTACGCCAAGACTGGTCAACGCTGACCGCCCCACCGAGAGCCAACCACCGCGTCTGTCCCCACTGCCAGCGCGTACCCCGCGGCAGATAGCCAATGTGATCGGTGATCGCAACTCGTCCTGGCGGAGTGTCGCACGACCGAAGTCTCACATGATCCTCATGATTGCCGTCAAGGAACCACATCGACAGATCCCTGCCTGCGAGGGCTTTCTCGACGGCGTGGAGGTAGTCACGGCCGTCGTGAAACCGTGGCCAATAACCGAAGTCCCCTAGCTGGATCAGCAGGTCAACCCCCAACTCGCTTGCTTGGTTGATGACCGTCCGCGTCCACCGAGGGTTGCCGTGGGTATCACCCACCAACATGATCCGATTCTTCATAACGCCACCCCCTCATCAGTTCTGGTTGGCATCAACAAGACATTCTAACGCGCCCTCTGCTTGAGTTATCTTAGGTGCAATGTAACTACATCCTGTTGAGCGTCAAGCCAAGGATCCTCCAACGCCTTCTTTGCCATAGCTACTACTTGTCGGCGCCCTCACTGTTATGTCTGATGCGCTGGCAGCCCAGACATGCGCTCTACTCGCAGCCCCGCCCTTGTCCTTACACCATTCAATCGGTGGTATACTATGGAATACTAGGTAAACCTACAGATGACAGGGAGGCTCGGCGTGTCAACGATGATGGTTCCAATCACAACGAAAGTCAGGAAGACCGAGAAGGATGAGTTCCTCCAGGTTGCTGAGAGCATCGGCACCACCCCGTCCAATGCGATCCGGATGTTCGTCGCTGCTTTCAACAAGCGCGGCGGGTTTCCTTTTGACCCTGCCAACCCCTATGGCTACAACCAGGAAACGCTCCAGGCGATGCGGGACGCGGCTGAAGGACGCAACCTCAGCGAGCCGTTCGACACTGTCGAGGCACTGATGGCGGACCTCAATGCGGACGCTTAGGTATAGCGCAAAGTTCAAGAAAGACTACAAGCGCTGTTTGAAACGCGGCCTATCAATCGGCGCGCTCACCGCTGTTCTCGAGTTGCTTGCCAAGGGTGACACCCTACCGTCGCGGTATCGAGATCATGAGCTTGTCGGCGGTTACTTCGGACACCGAGAATGCCACATCACGCCAGACTGGTTGCTCATCTACCGTATCGATAACGAAGAGGCGATCTTGACCGCTGTACGAACTGGTTCGCACTCAGACCTATTTTAAGCGGCGACCCTCAATGCCTTTGCCTCAAAGGGCCATATTTAGCCGTAACTACTCTTCTCAACCCACTTAAGGCTAAATATGGCGGGCACTACAATCTCTCCGGTGAGGAT
>JAIRKB010000010.1 GCA_031260385.1 Propionibacteriaceae bacterium
GGCAGCCTGGGTCATAAAGTACATGGCCTTTATATTGAGATTCATGACCTTGTCGTAATTCTCTTCTTGCTGATCTACCAGGGCGCTGAAGTACCAGCGTGCAGCGTTGTTAACCAGAATGTCAATCCGGCCAAACCGTTCGAGGCACAACCGCACGGCTTCTTTGGCGACTTCAGCTCGTCGGGCATCACCCGCCAAATGCAGATAAGTGCTACCACGCGCCGCGACTGCCTGGGCAAGAGCGTCATCGTGGTCGGGAGTCCGCGAGACCCCGACCACGCGCGCTCCTTCAGCGGCGAGGGCGAGCACGGCGGCTCGCCCAATGCCGCCACTGGTACCAGTGATCAGGACGACCTGACCATCAAGGGTTCCACTCATGATTTCTCCTGAGATATTGGCCCGGTCACTGTGCGCCGGAACCACCATCGACATTTAAGATGTGTCCGATCACCTGATCGGCTTCTTTGGACGCCAGGTAGATCGCCGCCCAGGCAATCTCTTCCGGATTGGTGATCCGCGGCGAGACGCCACGCGCCAAGATGCTAGCGGCAATCTCCGGTATCTGCATTGCCGGTGTCGTCATGTCAGTCCAAGCGGCTCCCGGCGCAATCGCATTGACTTGAATGCCACGACCGGCCCATTCCACCGCCAGATCCCGGGTCAACTGGATGATGCCACCCTTGGTTGCACCGTACGCAGCGTGCTCGGCATAGCCTTTTTGACCGGCGTCAGAGGCGATATTGATGATCTTGCCCACTCCCCGTGCCAACATGCCCGGTGCCACCGCTTGAGCGCAGAAGAAGGGAGCGCGCAAGTTGACATCGTTCAAACGATCCCAGGTTTCTTGCAGAACGTCGACCGAAGGCTCGGTCTTGTTGACGCCAGCGTTATTGACCAAGATGTCAATTGGGCCCAACAGTTCCTCGGCTTTCGCGAAGGCGGGAGCGATCGCTGGCACATTGCGCAGATCCAACTCCACCACTACCGCCCGGCGCCCCTTGGCGCGGATCGCTTGCGCGACATCCTCCATTAGCTCACCTTCGAGCCCCACCAGCGCCAGATCGGCCCCGGCATCGGCCAATCCAAGAGCAATCGCTTTGCCGAGACCACGGGCGGCCCCAGTCACAGCAGCATTCTTCCCTGTCAAATCGAACATGGGTTTTCCTTTCTTATCGAAGCTGTTTGCGTCGCTCTTGACGAGCGAACATGTAGACAACCAACAAAATTATCGTGCCCTGGACCACCTGCTGGGGGTTGGCTGGCACACCAATCAGGGTCATGATGTTATTTAACACTCCCAAGATCAGGACCCCAACAATCGTCTTACCGATCCCGCCGGAGCCACCGAACAAGCTTGTACCGCCGACGACAACCGGTGCCATTGACATACTGAGCAAGGCGATCCGTCCAATTGTCGGCTCAGCGTTACCGAACCGACCAATGTAAAGCACGGCCCCAATCGCCGCACATAGGCCCGCAAACGCGTAAACGAACACCAGCACGCGCGTCACCGGAACCCCGGAGATCTTGGCAGTCCGGGGATTACCACCAACAGCGTAGATATACGAGCCGTAACGCGTCCGCCGCGAGATGAACCAGGCCAGTAGGGCCACCAAAGCCCAGATCCACACTAGGGACGAGACGCCAAGCACCTTGAACTGAGCGAAATGCCCGCCACGGTCATTAATCGAGAAACCGCGGGAGATGACGTAGGCCAAGCCTAAGGCCACCTGCATCATCCCCAAGGTGGCAATGAACGGTGGCACCCGCCCAATCGCGACCAGCAACCCATTGAGCATGCCCGCACTCGCGCCGACCGCAAAACCAATCAGCAGCGAAGGCAGGAACCCTAGGCCTTGAACCGACAGGGTCACCACCGCCGACAAGGCCATGATTGATCCGAGCGAGAGGTCAATCCCGGCGGTCAGGATGATCAGGGTTTGCCCGACCGCCAAGACACCGAGGATTGAATATTGGGTCAAAACATTGATGATGTTCCGACTCGTCAGGAAGGTTCCTTTCGACAGGAAATGGGCCACGATCGCCAGCACCAGCAGAATGATCAACAGGGTTGATCGCGACAAGAGGTCGAGAATCGGTCCCCGCGAGCGGGTTTCGGCAGTTACCGTATGCTGCAACTCGGTCATGACCGGATCCTTTCCAGTAGTCCGCGCAGGATGACAGCCACCCAGAGCACGGCACCGATCACGCAGTAGGCCCAGAAGGGATTGGCGTTACTGGCATCGAGGATATTTCGCAGCATCGCCACGAAGATCACACCGGCGATGGCGCCGGTGAAGCGACCCTCACCGCCGAATAGGCTGATACCTCCTAGAACCACTGCGGCAATGGTCTGCATCTCATAGCCGTAGCCGGCTGTCGGCATCGCCACGGTATATCGCGCCATGGACAGGATTCCGGCGACGGCACCGCAAGTCCCAGAGATGACGTAGACGAGGATCAGGATCCGTTTGGGGTTGACGCCGGTGACGCGGGCCGCCTCTCGGTTGCCACCGACGGCATAGATATTGGTTCCCGTACGAGTCTTAGTCAGCAGGAACCAAACCAAGCCCGCCAAACCCAGCCAAACCAACCAGTGTGGTGGGCCAAAGCCAATCACCTGGAGCGGCGAGTTGACGTTCTTCACTGCTTCACCTTTGGTGACCGTTAAGGCTAGGCCGCGACAGATCGCCATCATCGCAAAGGTGACAATGAAGGGTGGAATCTCGGCGTAAGCGACCACCAGCCCGGCAATCATCCCAATGATCGCCCCCGCCGCTAAGGTCGCGCCAATCGAACCGAAAACGCCCAGCGGCAAGGTAAGTCCGGCCACCATCGCCATCAAGGCCATATTGGCCCCGACGGATAGGTCGATCCCCCCAGTCAGGACGACCACAAACTGACCGATCGCCAGGACCCCAATGATTGCCGACTGTTCGATGATATTGGTCAGGTTGGACACCGAGAAGAACAGCGACCCCTTCAACGAGACGCCGATGATGATCAAGATGACCAGCAACACCCAAGCCATATAGTCAATCATCAAGCGTTTGCGGGTGGGGGTGATCTTAAACACCTCGGCCAGATCGGGTAGAGCGATCTTCTTCATCTTGTGACTCCGATCCCGGTGATTTCTTCCATGGGGGGAATAGCCAAGTTCAGGATTTCTTCAGCGGTCGTCGTATGGGGATTGACCTCGCCGCGAATCCGACCGACCGACATCACCAGAATTCGATCGGCGATCGCGAGGATCTCGGGTAGTTCCGAGGAGATCATCACCACGCCGATTCCCTTGGCTTGGAGTTCGCCGATGATGTTGTAGATCTCCTTCTTGGCGCCAACATCAATCCCGACCGTCGGCTCGTCCATTATCAGCAGCTTGCAGTCGGTCGCTAGGCATTTCGCGAGCACGACCTTTTGTTGGTTTCCACCCGACAAGCTGGAAACTGGGTGGCGGAGATTGGGCACCTTGATCGCCAACTCCCCCGCAAAACGCCCGACGATGCCGTACAACTTTTTGAAAGCGATCACTCCGAAGCGCGACAGCTTGGAGACCACCGAGAGCGCAACATTTTCTCGTACGGAAAGTAGCGAGATAATCCCGTCCGCCCGGCGGTCCTCGGGAACCATCGCTAGACCGAGCTTGAGGGCCTTGGTGGCGCTGGAAATCCGACGCGGCACCCCATCGAAGTAGACCGTGCCCGAGTCAATCGGGTCCAAACCCATGATCGCCCGGGCGAGTTCGGTTCGACCGGCGCCGACCAAGCCAGCAATCCCGAGCACCTCACCTTTGCGTACGGTGAAAGAAATGTCGTGCAGGACGCCCTTGGAAGAGACATTGTCTAGGCGCAGGATCTCGTCGCCAGCTAGGCCATCGCCTTGGCGGCGTTCGTAGCTTCCCAAGTCCCGGCCGACCATATCGCGAATTAGCTGGGCCTGATCGATATCGGCGACATTGGCGGTCGACACATAACCGCCGTCGCGCAACACCGTCACGCGATCGCCAATGTGGAAGATCTCCTCGAGCCGGTGGGAGATATAAATAATCGCAATGCCCTGGGCGGTGAGACGGCGAACCACGTCGAAGAGGACTTCCAGTTCCTTGCCACCGAGCACCGCCGAAGGCTCGTCCATGATCAGGACCTGGCCACCCAGCGACAAGGCGCGTGCGGTGGCGGTCAACTGCTTCAAAGAGATGCCTAGCTCGCCAACCCGGGCCTTGGGGGAAAAGCGGACACCGAGGATATCGATGAGGCGGGCCGCCTCCTCGTTCATCGCTCGTTTGTTGCGCATCCGAAGCTTGGTTCGAATTTCGTGGCCGAGGAAGATATTCTCGGCGACCGTTAGTTGGCCGACGAGGTTGAGATCTTGATAGATCACCGAGATGCCGGCATCCCGGCGCTGTTTGATAGAGGCCGACGTCAGATCAACGCCATTGACCTCGATCGTGCCGGCATCGGGGGTGACCGCGCCGGTTAGGATCTTGATTAGGGTTGACTTGCCAGCGCCATTCTCACCGCAAAGGCAATGCACCTCACCGGCGCGCAAATCAAAATCTACGCCGCCTAGAGCGACGACACCGCCGTAGCGTTTCACCAAGCCTCGGGCGCTGACAACCAGGGGCGTAGTATCGGGGACCTCAGCAAGCCCACCATCTGGGGGGACTGGCCAACTGGGATCTTCCACAGTCTCCTCCTTATTCGACTCCCCTAAGCTGGCTTGCCCACTTGTTGACGGACGTGGGCAAGCCAACTGGAGGGTGTGGCGCGCTAGCGGTTAGCGAACTTAGCGTTAGCGGCCACTAGATCGTTGTACTGAGTCTTCGCTTCGGCTAGGCCAGCGTCGGTGATCGACTCGAAGCACGCGAACGGCTTATCCGGATGGGTCGGAACTTCCTTGCCAGCCAAGATGTCCTGAACGTACGGCAGGATGATTGGGCCGAAGTAAGGCGTGTTGGTGCAAACGTTAGCGAAAACACCCTTGGCGACCTGCTCGATTGCCTCAACCTTGCCATCCTTGGAGATGATCGTGCCGAGAAGCTCGGTGCGCCCGGCGGCCTCAATGGCCATCAAAGCCCCTAGTGCCATCTCATCGTTATGAGACCAAACCATGTCAATCCCACCGGCTGGGAAGCGGGTGAGGAAGTCTTCCATGATCTGCATGCCTTCAGCGCGCTTGTTGTCCCCATCCTCAGCCGCGATGATCTTGATGTCGGGATACTTGGCGATAACTGCCGCGAAGCCCTTGTCCATGTTGATCTGCGGGGATGAACCCAAGGTGCCGATGATCTCGACGATATTGCCCTTAGGCGCGCCATTCAGCTTGGTGAGAAGTGCCACGGCGGCCTCGCCAAGCTTGGTGCCCATGTCTTCCCAGTTCTGAGTGATAACGGTCTTATACATTGTGAACTCACCACCAGGCTCTACGCCCAAGGAACGGTCGGCCACAATCAGCGGAATGCCAGCCTCTTGCGCCAAACGGGCAATCGGGGTGGCGGCTTCCGCTTCGGCGGGCTCAACAACCAAGATGTCGGGCTTCTGCTGGAGCATATTCTGCACCTGCTCAACCTGACGGGCCTGGTCTTCGTCCGCCTGCTGATAGATAACTTCATAACCAGCCGCCTCTAGCGAGGAGATAATCGACTGGGTATTCTCGGTGCGCCAGTCGTTTTCGAGCCCTTCTTGGGAGAAAGCGACGACTGGCTTGCCGCTCCCTCCTTTTGTACCGGGATCATCCGGCTTATCGGATGTACATCCGGCAGCCATACTTAACAGAACCGCAGCAGCAATAGCCGCAGCAGCGAAACGACGCTGTTGCACTGTTTGAACCTCATTCCTCAAGGTTTGAGCCCTATTGCTCAATAGCTCGTACGCTAGCAGATGGTGTATTGATTCACAAGAGTTTTTTCCTCATATTTACGCGTTCGTGACCTTTGATTGTGCTCATATGAGCACGCAATAAGTTGATTGATTCACAAACCAAATCACCACACTCCCCAGACCGACTTGTAAACCTCCTGTCGAGCCGTCGGCAACTGGCCGAGACCCCAAAACTGAGGTGGTATCGAGACTGTGTCTAAGGGTGTTGGTCCTTCGTTCGTTTGTGCCTAAGGCCCATGATTCGGTATCGTGGACTCTTGCATGTATACATTGCGGACGTGGCTCAGCTGGTAGAGCATCACCTTGCCAAGGTGAGGGTCGCGGGTTCGAATCCCGTCGTCCGCTCGGAGCGTCTCGAACTTCCGAGAGTTCTAATCGGTGGAGTGGCCGAGAGGCGAGGCAGCGGCCTGCAAAGCCGTGAACACGGGTTCGAATCCCGTCTCCACCTCGACGCAGGTTGAGAGAAATGGGAGCTTGCTCACATTTCCGAAACCAAGGAAGAGGTTGACGAGCTGGTCCAAGGGACCAGCGAGGAACACCTCGACGCACGAGCACCCCCTCGAGCTACAACTAAATACCCCAGGTATTAC
>JAIRKB010000053.1 GCA_031260385.1 Propionibacteriaceae bacterium
ATCGGGGATGACCCCGCCAATCGCTTTGGTCCACAGGGCCGCAGCCGCGCCGAAAACAAAGTAAGCGCCGATCACCACGAGTGTGACGATGATCGCTGACCAGCGTCGCCAAGCCCCCAGCCAGGCGATCCCCAGACCGAGGATCAGACCAATGATCAGTGGACGCAAGAACTGGGGACCACCGAAAGCGGGCCACAGCCCGATCCCGCAAGCGCCAATCATCACGGTGAGCGCGGCGGCATCAAGGCCCCAGATCCAGGTTTGTGTCGGGAATCTTTCCATCAGACCTCCACCGAACGTAGACCCCGGGGCAGATCGGCTAGATCGCCAATGGTCAAAACCCGGGAGTTACCCAAAGCGCTCCGCGATAGCTTGGCGCCAACTTCCGTACGCAAGATAATGGTGAAAACATCGACTGGGAAGCGAGCGGCGGCGGCATGGAGCCGGGCTGGACTAGCCGCCGTCCCAGCGATGATCACGGCGACCGAGGCCTCGGGAGTGGACTCACTGGCCTCGAGGGCGACCGACTCAATCCCCGCCCCGGTCTTGGCAAAGACTAGTCGGGAGAAGTCATCGAGCATCCGGGCTCGCGTGGCGACCTCCAGGCGGCGCCCCGGCACCTGAATCGAGACGTCTCGTTCGTCTTTGATTGACTGCTCACCGAGCGAGGCCGCCGCCGAGATCGCCAACTCACAATCGGCTTCATCGCGATAATCGTCAGCGGCGAGGGCGAGGCAGACCACCAGATGGGAGCGCCTGGTCTCCTCAAACTGGCGGACCAGCAACTTGCCGAGGCGGGCGGAGGATTTCCAGTGAATATGACGTAAATCGTCGCCGACGACATAGTCTCGCAAGGCGTGAAAAGCGATGTCAGACGAGGATAAGGTGTCGGATGGACGCCCTTCCAGGTCGCGGCGCAACCCCGCCGAGGAACCAGCCAGCGAGACAGTTCGCGGGTGAATGAACATTTCCTTCTTTTCCGTCCAGCCGATATCGCGCCGCAGTAAACCGAGCCCGTCGCCCCGGGTTGACTTCACGGGCCCGATCGGTACGACCGCGCGCTGACTGGTGTCGATTCGGAAGGTTTCGTTAAAAGACTGGTTGGCGACCAGTCGCGGCACCCTCATCACGATGGTTGACTTGCCAACCGGCATGATCACCAGGGAAGCGAGGACCGGTCGGGTGGCGGTATTGGCAATCACCAAACCACCGTAAGCGTCGGCACCGACCCGCACCCGCAAGCGGGCCATGTCAACGTTAACCGCATAAGTGGCCCGCCCGAGAATGTAGACCACCGCCACTAGCAACAGCGCCACCAGCAACATCGCTAAAACCAGGAACTCTTGCCAGCCGAGGAGCGCCCCAACAATGGCGCTAACGATGGCGGCGGCGATAGCCAACCAGCCAGCGGGACGAATCAAGGAGGTCACCGGCGCCACCAGATCGCGCAAGGGCTGGCTGGCCTCGACTAGTCGCGCCCAAGCTTTCTGCCCGGCCTTCTGCCAACCCCGCAACCAACCGCCCACTCGCCCGGCGAGTGGGAGCTTGGTAGCAGCAGTTCTGGCGGCGAGACTCATTAGGCAGTCCCGACGGTTGGCACTGGGACCGCGGAGAGGGCCCGCTGAATGACCTGGGTGGCTGTGACCCCGGCGAACTCTGCTTCTGGGTCGATGATCAGCCGATGGCACCAGACTGGTTCCGCCAAGGCCTTGATGTCGTCGGCGGTCACGTATTCACGACCGTACGAAGCGGCCCAGACCTTGGCCACCCGGGTCATGGCCAGCACGCCACGCACCGAAACACCGAGACGGGTATCGGTATTGCCCCTGGTCTGCTCAGCCAGATCGGAGACATACTCCAAGATCGAGTCCGTAACATGGACGGTCGCGGCCAGGTCCGACATCTGGTTTACGGCCTCCGTGGTGATACACGGCGCTAGCGCGGCCGCCCGATTCTTGACCGCTGCGCCACGCAGAATCGCCACCGTGGAGGCGCGATCAGGGTAACCAATCGAGGTTTTCAACAGGAAACGGTCCAATTGGGCTTCCGGTAGGCGATAGGTGCCAGCCTGTTCAATCGGGTTTTGGGTGGCTAAGACCATGAAAGGCCGACCAACCGGACGGGTTTTGCCATCAACCGTCACCTGGCCTTCCTCCATCACCTCCAGCAAGGCTGATTGGGTCTTCGGCGAAGCCCGGTTGATTTCGTCGGCCAAGAGGACATTGGTGAAGACCGGGCCTTCTTTGAAGTCAAAGTCACCTTTGCGCTGGTCGTAGATCGTGATGCCGGTGACATCGGTCGGCAATAGATCGGGGGTGAACTGGATGCGTTTGTTCACCCCGGTCACACTAGCCGCTACCGCGCGCGCCAAAGAGGTCTTGCCGGTGCCCGGCGCATCCTCCAAGAGCACATGACCTTCAGCTAGCATCGCCGCCACCGTTAGGCGCACGACATACTCTTTGCCGAGCACCGCCTGACCAACCGTTTGGACAATATGGCCAAATGCATTGGCAAACCACCGCGCCTCTTCGCGAGACATTGACATTAGCAGGACTCCCTTCGCCTGATTATTATTCGAAAAATATGCGACCTCATTGTACGAGCACCCTCGTACTCGAGACTCCGCCACAGACAATCTCTGCGTAGACCCCAACGCCGAGCCCCGGCCAATCGGTCTGGCCACCGGACTTGGTTTCATCTGGCCCTTGGACCCACGGCACCCAGCCGTCATGAAGGCCAACCGAGGTCCAAACCACTTGACAGGTGACATTCCCCGAGAAGTTGGCGGTCTTGACGGCCAAGAGCTTGCAGTTGGCAGACCCGTGGCTGCAATTGGTGTTCGTCCGCCACATCGTTACCGAAGGCGGGGGCTTGGGCGACGGGTTGGCATTGGCACTAGTGGTGTTTTCTGCACATTGCCCGGTGGAGTCACAGACGCGGACCCGAATCGAATGATTTTGGCTCCAGGTGCCATTGGCACTAGTCGAACCACTAGCCGCCTGCATCCCTTGATCGTTACCATCCACCCAAACTTGAGTAGAGACGATTGAGCGTCCATTAGGGCTCGGCGCTGTCCAAGTGAGATAGACGACCGCAGAGTTAGGGTCAGTAGACTTTGCCGCCGTGACACCGGGCTGATTAGGCGGACCGTAAGGGTTACAAGACACCGTCGTGGTTGGCCCGTCCTGGGAAACGCCTTGGACCGTGGTCGTCGCCCACAAGGTGATCGTCTGAGCTACCCCACTATTGGTCAAGCCAGTGGCCAGCCCGGAGGTGTTGGTGCCGAAGTTACCAGACGCCCCAGCCGTTGACCACTTGTAGGTCACCTCCGAAGACCGGGCGCCGTTGAGGGCCGCTCCCGTGAAGGTCACCTGGCAAGACCGATCCCGGTCGGCGGCACTAGCCCCGGTGACCGGGCCCGGTGGAGTCATCGCCCTGAAGCCAGCCGAAGAGTTCGAGAACCCGCCTTGACCAGCCTTATTGGTCGCGGCGACGTCGAAGGTATAGTCGGTTTGCGAGGTCGGTAGGGTGGTCACCCGGCAGGTTTGGCCCCCGGTTGGGGAAACCGTGTAGGTGTGACCAGCTGAGGACCGTAACAGATATGACGAGATCGGGGCACCATTTTCGTAAGGCTCGCCCCAGCAGACCTCCACCTGAGCTTCGGAGCCTACCGGATTCAGTCGCGTCCAGGTCGGGGTGCCGGGAGGATCGGGCAACCCGGCGGGAATCATCTCAATCGAGAAGGTCGACCAGTGGCTATCCTCATCACAGACCCCTACCGCGAGATTACGAGCGCAGACCCGCACCTGGTAGGCGGTGCCATTGGATAGCCCGGTCCAGGTATACCCCGTACCAACAGCGTTAATGATCGACTGACCGGAGGGTGGCGGCGGCGAAATCTGCAGGTCATAGGAGGTGACTGGGGAACCCGGGCTACCCCGGGGCACCCAGGTCAGGGTGACGGCCTTATCCCCGAAGTTAATGCTCGGCGCCTCTAGACGATAAGGCACGGCATCGGGGCGCGCTTCGGTTGACGGCAGTGACGGATCAGAGGTCCCGACGCCATTGGTGGCAGTGACGGTAAACCGATAGGTGACATTATTAGTCAGGCCCGAAAGGACGCAGGTGGTGGTTTCACAACGCATTGGATAACCGGCTGCCTCCGGGGTCGAGGTCACCGTATAGGTGGTGATCGCGGCGCCATTGTTATTCGGTGGCTGCCAACTGAGGATCACCTGCCGGTCCCCCACCTGATCGATATGCAGCCCACTAGGCGGATCGGGACGACCGCGAACATTGAGATAAATCCGCGCTGAGGCCTCCCGCGTCGGGTCGCCGGTGGCATCGCGAATCGTATAGCGGATCACCATCTCGCCGTAGAAGGTCGGCGCGGGGGTGACAGTTACCCCAGCACCACCAGCACAGCCTGGTACGGCCGTACCGCCAGCGCCCGTCTCAATGACCGCGCCAATGACGACGAGTGGTTTGCCCGGGAAGGGGTTCATATCATTAGCGGTCACGTTGACACAGCGTGACGCCCCCTGGACGGCATCGGGAATGATGTCGTCGACGGCTTGGGGCAGCGGCCGACGCGAGCCGACGATTTTGACAGTGATCTCCGCTTCGACCGGTGGATTATGTCCATCATCAACCGAGACTTTGACGGGCAGTTGGGTCCCTCGTGGCACATCGGGGTTGACGGTCACGGTTAAGGTCGATCCCGTCAGCGACGGCTTCACCCCGGCTAGCGGCGACTCCGAAACCAAGTTAAAGGTCAGAGTGTCGGTCGGTTCAGGGTTAGTGACCAAACGATCAAGCTGGAGGGTGCTCGACTCCCCGACCTCGACATTCAAGT
>JAIRKB010000066.1 GCA_031260385.1 Propionibacteriaceae bacterium
GCACGAGACTCTCGATGACTCCCAGACTGTCCTGGCGAATATGATGGCGGCGGCTTCGCAGCTATCCGAGACGGAAGCCCGCACCCTGCTAGGTTCCTTCCTGTTTATCGGCGATGATGTCGACAAAAAAGCCGCGGTTTTATCCGGTGGGGAGAAGACCCGGTTGGCCTTAGCGCGCTTGGTGATGTCGCGAGCGAACGTACTCCTGCTTGATGAGCCCACTAATAACCTTGATCCGTTATCGCGGGTCGAGATCCTTGGCGCGATCAATCGTTACAAGGGTGCTATCGTCCTGGTGACCCACGATGAGGGAGCCGTTGAGGCCCTAAATCCCGACCGCGTGCTGTTGCTCCCGGACGGAACCGAGGATCTGTGGAATCCTGAATACATCGAGTTAGTGGCCTTAGCCTGATCGGAGGGAAATGAACAGACTGATTGCGGCTGTGATCGCGGTTCTGGTTCTGGGGCTGACTGGTTGCAGCAAAGATACTGGGCCCGATCCAACCATCCCGCCGATGGTGCCGACCCAACAGATCATCGGTTCGATCTTGCCGGCCCAGGTAGCGGGCTATAGCGCGCTGGGCAGCGCTCCGGTGCTCAACCAAATGCAGGCGACCTATGCCAAGGATTCAAAACCGCTGGAGTTAGCGGTCGTCACCCTCGATCTAGCGGGGACCTTCCGCGCCGCCAAGTTGGATGATCAGCAATGGTATGGGCCTAGTCGCTGTGGTCTGCTCTGGGAAGGCGACTCGGATATCACGCCGCTCCCGCAGCAGGTGGCGTGTATCACCCCACTGATTGATGGGGTGATGACGACAGTGTCTGGGGGGACCCAAACTGCCTACGAGTTATCAGAACTCGCCAACGCGATCTATCACGGTCTCTGACCGCCTAGTCGGCATCCTCGCGGCTGGGATCAAAAGCTTGTTTCGCTGAGACCGGCCAATCCTCAAGATAGCGGTAGGCCTTGGCTTTGTGGTCCGAGTAGAGCGCCTTGCGCGAACGGGCCGAGAGGCGATCACCAAAAACCATGCCGAAGAGATGGTCAGTTTCGTGTTGGAGACAGCGCGCCAGTAAGCCCGTGCCCACCAACTCCACCGGATTGCCATTGTGGTCTAGTCCCCGGCAGAGTGCGCGGTCCGGGCGGGCTAAGGAGACAAAGGCGCCGGGCAGGGACAAGCAGCCTTCTTCTTCTGGTACGAGGGTACGATCCTTACCTTCTGGCAACTCCAGGGTCGGGTTGATCATCACCCCGGTGATGATTCTCTCGTCTTCGTCGGGGCAGCGGAAAATGAATAGTGAGCGATTGTCGCCAACCTGGGTGGCAGCTAGACCGACACCCTCCGCTGCGGTCATCGTCGCAAACATATCTTGGATGAAGTGGTGTAGTTCATCGTCAAACTCGCTCACCGGGGTGGTTTGGGCATGCATGACCGGTTCACCCCAGCGCGTAATCCGCCGGATCTGTCCGCCGGTAACTAAGTCCGCCAAATCAACCATTCTCATCCTTTCCGAGGACATCTTACCGGCTCGCGCGGTGATGTCCGTCTGATCGCGGGATCTGAGGCATCCTAGTGATATGACCAGCCTTCTTGATTGGGCCGCCCCCTTCGATGACCATTTGGCGACTCGACACGGCGCGCGGACCCGGCTGGCCTATGGGACAGACTTGCGCGTTCTCGCCGATTTCCTTGTTACTCGGGGGATCGAAGCCCCAGATCAGATCCGGTTGGCTGATCTGCGGGCTTGGTTAGCTTCGATGTCTGATCAGGGTCTAGCGCGGGCCACCCTCCAGCGGCGAACCGCCGCCGTGAAGGGGTTCTTTGCTTGGGCTTGTGACCAAGGATTGCTCGGGAGCGATCCTAGTGCCGGTTTGCGTTCCGTGAAGGTGCCCTCGACACTGCCTGATACGATCAGCCAGCGGGAGGCCCGAGAGCTGATGGATGCCTTAGCGGCGATCGCTGCCGAAGACGGAACCACGATCGCTTATCGTGACCAGGCGATCATGGAGTTGCTCTATGCGACCGGACTGCGGGTCTTCGAGCTTTGTAGCCTAGAGCTCGAGTCACTTGATCGGACCCGCGAACTGGTCCGGGTGGTCGGGAAAGGCGATAAGGAGCGGTCGGTGCCGGTTGGGCGACCAGCCCTTAAAGCCATTGATGCCTGGTTGGAGCGGCGGGCGGAGTTTGTGACCGCCCGTAGCGGCCGAGCCCTGTTTATTGGTGAACGGTTGGGGGCGCGGGTTGACCCACGGGTCGTTCGGCGGGTGGTTCACCGCAGCCTCGGCTTAGTGGAGGGGGCCCCCGATCTAGGGCCCCATGGTTTGCGTCACGCCATGGCGACTCATCTGCTGGAGGGTGGGGCGGATTTACGCAGCGTCCAAGAGGTGCTCGGTCACGCCTCGATCACGACGACGCAGATCTACACCCATGTTAGTTCGGAGCGCTTGCGGGCGGTCTTCGAGCAAGCTCATCCGCGCGCCTGATCCCGGATCATTTAGGGAATTAACAACGCTGGATCGTAGGAAACGCCATCGACGGTCGTTTCGAGGTGGAGGTGGCAGCCCGTAGAGTCGCCGGTGGTTCCGACATAGCCGACTAACTCCCCTTGAACAACCACCTGACCGATTCTGACGATATATCCCGTGGCATGACTATAGGAACTGACCAGACTATGCCCGAGCACTAAGCCGTGATCGATCCCCAGGCGATTGCCATAGCTAGGGTGGTAGCGCAGTTCGACGACCACACCGCTGGCCATTGCCACGAGGGGCGCACCACAAGGGGCGCCGATATCGAGTCCATCATGGAACCGCCAGGCTCCGGATAGGGGATGGACCCGCATGCCATATTCCGAGGTGATCACCCCCGTGACCGGAGAGATCAGACCGGCGGCGCTGACCCGCCCGTCAAGCCCCAAGGCCCGAAGCTGGGCCGCCCGTTCTTGGGTGGCTTCGAAGCTGGCGGCGCCGATCAGACGAATCGGGTTGCCAACTAATAAGGTCAGGGGATCGAGATAGGTGTCCCCTTCTTGTAGTCCCCAGTGGAGGCAAGCTTCGAGCGGGCAGGGGTGACCG
>JAIRKB010000144.1 GCA_031260385.1 Propionibacteriaceae bacterium
ATCGTAGGGGCGCTCGCGAACCCGGGTGGGGTCGGTGTGCCAGTCGTTCATGAGGTAGTTGTACATCTGGGTGGGGTCCCAGATCTGGCGGGCCAGGAAGTTGACGGTGTAAACGTGGCCGGGGTTTGCCTGGGGGATTGTCACTTTGGCTTGGGCCCCCTGGCCGGTGACCTGCCAGTCGGTTGGGCGGAGGGTTTGGCCGGTGGTCCGGTCGTTGACCTGCCACCAGCGCTGAGCATCGGTGGTGTCGGGCTCAACTTGGTCGGCGAGGTAGCCATCGGCGGGGATGATCGTCAGGGGGGCCGAGGTGTGGGCAGGGGTTCGAGCGGACATCAGATAGACATGAGTGCTCTGCTCGGGATGGCTCAAAGCCCAGGCCTGATCACCGCGACCAACAAAGTAGGTTCCGTAGACCTTGGTGGCTAGATCGTGCACCATCGCGGGGAGCTCGGTGCCATCGCTATTGCGGACGGCATCAGCGCCGAGGCGGCGGATCAAGGCGATAATCGCCTCGTCGATTCCCTCTTGGACGGGGAGAGTGAGACGCCCGCTACCCATGGTTCTCCTTCGCTGGTTGGTCCCGTATGGTCGATTACGTAATCGATTGTGTGCTAGTCTTTCACGGGTCCTCAAGGGGATTCAAGTCCTCTGATTACATTGGGCTCGTCTGATCGCTAGGGGGCTAGAATGGTTGCGAAAGTTCGACGGGATAGGGGGAACTATGAGGATTGAGCCAAAACGGTGGGTGATTGGAGTCGTCATGGTGGTATCGGCCAGCCTAGCTTTTGCTGGGTGCGGTTCTGGTGAACCGGAGCCTAGCGGTTCTATTGATTGGAACAATAAGGATCAGCGCGCTGCCCAGTTCGTACTAGCCCTAGTTGATGGGGATTATGCGGCGGCGGCCTCCGGTTTTGATACTGACATGCGCAAGGCTCTAGGGACTTTTGGTCTGCAGCGGGCCTGGGAGGCCACCGTCAAGCAGGCGGGTGGTTTCCTGGAGATCGTTGGAACCGAGATCCTGCCCCATGAGCAATATGAGATTTACGAGGTGACCTCGCGCCACGAACTGTCGGGGGTTAAGACCCGCATCGTCTTCTCGACCGATGGCAGGGTGGCGGGCCTGTTCTTCTCGTATGTGGATAATGACGACTGGGATATGACTCCGGTGGTCAAGGAGGGCTACACCGATATCCCAATCATCTTGGGCGAGGGGGGCGATTACCCGCTGAATGGCTGGCTGTCGATGCCCGATGGGGTTTTAGGGGCCGTGCCTGCGGTTGTCTTGGTTCACGGTTCGGGCCCGAGCGACAAGAACGAAACCATCTCCGGGATCACCGTCTTCGCCGATATCGCCGATTATCTGGCCAAGCACGGTGTCGCAGTTTTGCGCTATGACAAGCGGACTTACGCACATGGCAGCAAGGTGGTCGAACAATACGGCGATCAGTTGACGGTCAAAGAAGAGACCATTGACGACGCGGTAGCGGCAAAGAACCTGCTGGCGGCGGACGTACGAATCGATTCGGCTCGGATCTATGTGGTCGGTCATAGTCTTGGCGGCATGTTGGCGCCACGCATAGTCGCCGAAGGGGATTTTGCTGGTGCGGTGATCATGGCCGGGAGTCCCCGGTCTTTGATCGATATCATCGAAGACCAAAACCGCTATTTCATTGCCCTGATGGATATTAGTGAGGCTGAGCGGGACCGGTTATTGGCTGAGGTCGAGCAAGCCCGCAAGGATCGTTTCACCCTCCCGGCGGTCTATATCGAAGAGATGGACGCCCACCCGGTCGCCGATTACCTGACCACGACCAACAAACCGTTTCTTATCCTCCAGGGCAGCAAGGATTTCCAGGTCTACGCTGATGTCGATTTCGTGGCTTTCCAACAGATGACCGCCGGGCAAGCTAATGTGAGTTATGGACTGTACGAGGGGCTAACCCACCTCTTCACCAAGTCAACTATGGACCAACCCACCCTCGACGACTACCTCCCCGGCTCAACCGTCGACCCCGCCCCGCTCGCCGACATCGTCGCCTGGTTATTGGCCCACTAGATAGTTGAAACCCCACCGGTCTAGATGATTGTCTCAGCTCTCCTCCCGTACCGGTGTTGGTAATGGCTCATCCGGATAGAATCGGCAGGACTGAGGGGGCGTTCTCAGCTCGGCGATGAGGAGTGACTTATGTTGACGCGGTATTTATGGGATCACCTGGGAATCAGTGGGTGGGATCTGTTGGCGCTCTTTATCGGCGCTACGGTGTTGTTCTGGGTGTTTACCTTTCTGATGTCATACTTTGGGCAGCGGATGCGGGCGCGGGTCACCATCACCACGGTTGCCTTGATGGCGGTGATCGGCTCGGTCACAGCGCGCGCGATGCTGGGGCCGAACCCGACGATGGTCGGCGGCATCGTGGTCTTGATCGTGTTATTCGCCTGGGAGGGGGTCTTTCGCCTTGTGGGTGCCCGTTTGCCACAGCGTTTGATGCCCGCGCGAGAAGCCCAGGTCGTGCTCCGGGACGGGGTCGTTGATCCGGCCTCATTGAAAACCGCCCGGATCCGCCAAACAGATCTGATGGTTCGCTTACGGCGGGCCGGGGTCACCGCGCTCGCTCAGGTGGCGTACGCGATCATCGAGAACGACGGAACCCTCACCATCATCCGCGTTGGGGAGACGGTCGATCCCGAACTGCTAGTAGGCGTGGTGGGCGCACCCTAGTTGCCGCCAAGCCTAACCAAGCAAGACGTACTGGACGTGAAGAGCAGTCGGCATGCAGGCGCCGCCCCAGCAAGCCTTCCCCACCAGCGCACCGCCCACTAACCAAACCACGAACGACCCTGTTCGTAACCCCAGCAAAACAGACAGTACACAGAGGGACTTTCCGTTCTGCCCTAGTTATGACCCCTCATCCACAGCATATCGGCGTCACAACTCCTACAGAACAGGGTTTCGAGGAGGAATCAGCCGTCTTTGACCGGATGTTGCATCCCAGATGGGTGTCAGAGGACCTTGTCTCACACTGTGTTTCAGGCTAGGGGCTAGGGCGGAAGGCTATAGGCGACGTGTTATTCGTCGGGTTCGGGGAAGTAGGAGCGGGTTTGGAGCCCGGGACGGTCGTACTGGGCGAAGAGATACTC
>JAIRKB010000172.1 GCA_031260385.1 Propionibacteriaceae bacterium
ATTGAGCTGAACGAGGCCTTCGCCGCCCAAGCGGTCGCGGTGATTCGCGACACTGGCCTTGATCCGGTGATCACTAACCCACTTGGCGGCGCAATTGCCTGGGGTCATCCAATTGGTGCCACTGGCGCGATTCTGACGTTACGCACCTTGCTGAATCTGAAGAAGAATGCCATTGAGTTGGGCCTCGTCGCGATGTGTATCGGCGGGGGCCAAGCTGTCGCCGCTGTGCTGAGAGCGCGTGACTAACTCCTAAGGCGGTGAACCCCTCATCGTCCCCGTCCAGTTATTTTGAGAGGAAAATCCTTTGTCGACCAACATCGCAGTAGTCCACGACGACGAGCGTACCATCCGCCTGGATGGCATCTGCCGGCGCAACTATGTCAAGCTGATGCCGCTGCTCGTACTTGTCTACATCATCAGCTTCATCGACCGTACCAATATCGGCATGGCCAAGAAAGCCTTGGAGATCGACGTCGGCATCTCAGCGGCGGCCTACGGCCTAGGCGCTGGGCTATTCTTCCTGACCTACTCCACCATGGAAATCCCTTCCAATCTGATCATGCATCGGCTTGGCGCCCGTTTCTGGATCGCGCGAATCATGATCACCTGGGGAATCGTCTCCATGTTGATGGCGATCACCTGGAGCCCGGCTAGTTTCTATGTGCTGCGCCTGCTCTTGGGTGCCTGCGAGGCCGGCTTGTACCCGGGCATTATCTTGTTCATCACCTACTGGTTCCCCAAGCGCTACCGTGCCCGCGCGAACGGTCTGTTTCTGCTCGGGGTTTCTCTGGCGAACATTATCGGGGCGCCGCTAGGCGGATTGCTGTTGAACCTTCAAGGGATGGGCGGTCTGCACGGCTGGCAGTGGATGTTTATCCTTGAGGGTGCGCCGGCTGTTCTCCTAGCGTTTGTCGTCTGGTTCTGGCTGCCGGACAACCCGGCCAAAGCCAAGTGGATGACGGGCGAAGAGAAGACCCTGCTGATGGACACCTTGGCTGAAGAAGACACCGGTGCCTCGAGCAACCATGGTGGACTGCGGGCCCTGCTTCCGGTGGTTCGTGATCCCCAGATCTGGCTCATTGTCGCGGTCTACTTCACCCATCAGATGGCGGTGTATTCGCTGAGTTACTTCCTGCCATCGATTATCCACTCCTATGCGGCCTTCTCGACGGTGAAGATTGGGCTCTTGACGGCGATACCGTGGATTGCGGCCGCGATTGGTGGTTTGTTGATTCCCCGATTCGCGACCAATCTGTTCAAATCGCGAGCGATCATCTCGGGAGGTCTGGCGATGGTCACCGGTGGACTGACCTTGGCTGCCCTCGCCAAAAATGGCCTGGTAATCGCTCTAATCGGGTTTGCTGCCGCGGCCTTTGCGTTCTTTATTATTCAATCGGTATTGTTTACCTTCCCTCCACAGCGCTTGTCTGGTACGGCGATGGCCGGTGGTATCGCCCTGGTGAACTGTTGCGGCTTGGCTGGCGGGTTCCTTGGGCCAACCATTATGGGCCAGGTTGAGACCGTGACCGGCAATCCCTCCGGCGGACTGTGGTTCATCGTTGTTTTGACGGCGGTTGGGGCTTGTTTGGCCTGGTTCCTGAAGAGCACTAGGACGACCGACAAGACTTAAGGTTAGGACCAAGGGTGAGGATCATCATTGCGCCCGACTCATTTAAAGAGTCGATGACTGCCGTCCAGGCAGCCGAAGCGATTGAGCTTGGCGTACGGGATGTCTGGCCGAGTGCTAGTTGTCGCCTCATGCCTTTGTCCGATGGTGGCGAAGGCATAGGCGATATCCTCACGACAGTCTTGGGTGGAGTCCAGGTGCCGGTTGGTGTTCACGACGCTCGGGGGCATTGGCGGCAAGCCCACATTGGGTGGGTGGAGCGCGAACGCCTCGCAGTGGTCGAGAGCGCACTGGCGGTTGGGCTTGGTTTGATCGAGGCGAATGAACGCGACATTATGACTGCGACTAGTCGTGGCGTTGGCGAGATGCTCACCGCGGCCCTGGACCTCGATCCCACTCGGATCATCCTCGGATTGGGCGGAACGGCGACCAATGATGGGGGAGCTGGGATGCTACAGGCCCTCGGGGTTGGTTTGGTTGATGCCGCTGGGCAGGCATTGTCCCCTGGAGGGGCCGCCTTGCTTGATCTAGCGAGCGTCGACTTCGCCGAGCTAGATCCGCGCTGGGCGCTGGTGAGGCTCGACATCGCTTGTGATGTCAGCAACCCTTTGACCGGGCCGCAGGGGGCTAGTGCGATTTTTGGTCCCCAGAAAGGCGCAACCGCCAACCAGGTGGAGGTGCTTGATCGGGCCCTAGTCCACTTGGCCGCGATGATCAATTCCCCTGATAGCGACCAACCGGGGATCGGTGCGGCCGGTGGGATGGCCCTCGGTTTGGTGACCTTGCTCAGTGCCAAACTCACGCCCGGCATCGAGTTGGTGCTTGATGCCTGCGGTTTCGACGAGCAGGTTGCTGGATCGGATCTGGTCTTGACCGGGGAAGGCTCAATTGACTCACAGACGGCCGCCGGGAAAACCCCGTTGGGGGTTGCGCGAGCGGCCGCCCGCCACGGTGTTGGCACGATTGTTTTCGCTGGCAAAGTGAACTGCCCACTGATCAGTCCCTTTCAGGCGATGGTGGCGATCTCCGATCATGAAACTTCGCTTCGTACGGCCCTCGCTAACGGACCGGCCAATCTACGCGCTGCGGTGGCGCGGACCCTCGCCAGTTGGGGGAAATGATGGACTCTCAGCGTGTCTGGGGGGCTCAGGTGGCTGGGGATATGGTCACCCGCCTTAGCCATGGCCGTTTGGTCGTGACTTATCCCGATCTGCCAGACTCCTTGGCTCACTCGTTGCTGGCGAGAGCCGAGGGTACGCCCGATCGCATCGCCTTAACCGACGATAACGAGCGCGACTGGACTTGTCTCGAGTTAGCCCAGTTGGCTAATCGTTTCGGCCGCTACCTGCGTAAAACCATTGGGCTAAACCCTGGTGATCGGGTGGCCTTGCTTCTAGACTGCACCGCCGAGTTTGTCATCGCGGCGTACGGTTGCAACTGGGTGGGCGGGGTCATCGTGCCCCTGTCGACCAAGCTCACCGCCAGGCAAGCAGCAGATTTAGTGAAACTCGCCCGGGCTCAAGTGGTGGTTTGCGAGCCGCGGTTTGCCGCTTGGTTCGATCGCTTGGACGTGGAGATTCTTACGGTTGAGCCGAGGGACTCCACCCCGCTACCGGACTGGCTCGAACCAGTTGCTCGACTACCCCAAGGTGGTCTTGACGACGATGCAGTCGTCATGTTCACCTCAGGCACTACCTCCCAAGCCAAAGCGGTTGTCTTGACGAATCTCAACCTCGCTCACGCGATCATCAGCTACCAGCGCACCCTTGGGGTGGACGCCGAAGATCGGTTCTTACTACCGGTCCCGATCTATCACATCACCGGCTTGGTTGCGGTGCTAGGTTTGAGCCTCCAGGTCGGGGCGCGGTTATTTCTCCACAAACGGTTCAACGCCGAGCGGGTGATTGAGACCATGGCGGATAAGGCAATCACGATGCTTCACGCCTCGCCAACGGTCTTCGGCAAGCTACTGGATGCCCGCGTCGGCAACCCCAACCTGCCATCGGTGCGCCTGCTCGTTTGTGGTGCGGCTCATATGCCGATCAGTCGTATCCAGGAGCTTCACCAGTGGATGCCAAGGATGGCTTTTCGGACAGTGTACGGATTGACTGAGACCGCTTCACCAGCTTTTATCTTCCCGGGTGATGCCGCCACCTCCACCTTAATTGGTTCCTCCGGAGTGCCGATTCCCGGGTTACTCGCCGAGATCGTTGGACCGGACGGAGCCCCGGTCCCACCTGGTGAGCCGGGCGAGATCACCTTATTCGGGGCGGGGATCGCTCGCGCCTACGATTCACCACAGAACGGCGGGGCTACGCCAGGAATCACTACCGAAGGGTGGCTGTTCACCGGTGACATCGGCGTGGTCACCTCGGAGGGCTATCTGAGAGTCGTCGATCGCAAGAAAGACATGATTAACCGAGGCGGCGAAAAAATCTGGTGCATTGAAGTCGAGGAAGCGCTGCGTCAACTAGAGGAAGTCAGTGATGCGGCGGTCGTGGCGGTCCCCGATGAGGTCTACGGCGAGGTTGTTGGGGCAGTGGTGGTAGCAAATCCCGGTGCGATTCTCGACCCGGACCTGGTCAGGGAGCGCCTCAAGAGTTATCTGGCTCCCAACCAGATCCCTCAACGGATCCTCACCCGATCTGCCCTGCCGCTCGCGCCCACCGGAAAGATAGACAAGCGCGCGATCCGCCAACTGGTTATATAACACCCGGCGTGAGTGGCTTGAGTGGGGACGGTCCTGGCTTGAGTGGGGACGGTCCTGGTGGCCGTTATGGGCTAAATGCGGCTTGATAACTAAGGATTGTTTCTCCTTGAGTTCCTGCATTCCGTGGAAATATGTGTTATAACATTAATTATGGAAGTACTTACGGATCTTTTCGTGGCGATGAAAACCGATCCGGATGCTGGCTTGACGGATGAACAGGCAGTCGGCATTCGGAGGGAAACCGGGCTGAACGTCCTGGAAGAGGCTAAGAAGGAGACTGGCTTACAGAAGTTTGGTCGGCACATGAAGGATTTTACGGTGCTGATCCTCTTGGCGGCCGGATGTATTGCGCTGTATTCGGCGATTTGGGGCCAGGGGAGTGACAAAGGCTTTACCGATGCGATTGTGATCTTTGCGATCGTGATTGTCAATGTCACACTGGCGGTACGTCAGGAAATGGGGGCGGAGAGGTCTTTGGAGGCTTTGAAGCGGCTGACGGCGCAGATGACAACCGTCATCCGTGGGGGAGTGAAGCAGAACGTCTCCGCTGAGCAACTGGTGCCTGGAGACATCATTGTTGTGGAGGCCGGGGACATGGTCCCGGCGGACGCGCGGTTGATTGAAAGCTTTGGGTTGAAGGTCGACGAGGCGCTTCTAACGGGCGAAAGCTTGCCAGTAGAAAAAGATGCGACCGCCGAGGTTGCCCAGGGGGCCGCTCTCGGCGACCGAATAAACATGTTGTTCTCCAGTTGCCTGATCACCAATGGAAAAGCTAAGGCCGTTGTGGTTGAAACTGGTATGACCACCGAAGTCGGCCGCATCGCGGGGTTACTAAACAAGACTGTCAAGGACAGAACGCCCCTGCAACGAAAGATGGATGGGCTAGCCAGGAATATCTGTGTGCTCGCTCTGGTCTCGGGTGCCGTCCTTTTTGCCTTGCAGTCTTTTCTGCTGAACGCCCAGGGGCTGCCGGTTGAGTTGTCGCAGCGGCTGCTCTATTCGGTGGCTTTGGCGGTGGCCGCGATTCCGGAATGCCTGCCGATTATCGTGACCATCACCCTGGCCTACGGCGTGGTGACGATGGCGAAGAAAAATGCCATTTTGCGAAAAATCCCGGCGGTTGAAACCTTGGGTAGCGCTTCGGTGATCTGCTCAGATAAGACCGGCACCTTGACCATGAACCGGATGGTGATCCAGAAGGTGTGGGCCCTGGGGCACGATCCGATCGACGCCACCGCGGAGTTCAACCACGACCAGACGCGCCTGATGGAGATGATGGGGCTAGCCAGCAACGCCGCGATCTCTGTCATTGATGGCAAAGAGAGTGAGATCGGGGATCCGACGGAAACCGCCATCATTCGTTTGCTAAAAGACAAACGGATCGACAAGGACACCTTGGATGCGATCTTCCCCCGGGTGTTCGAGGTGCCTTTTGATTCCGACCGGAAGCTGATGACGACCGTTCACTCCACTGACGATCTAGAGGATGTT
>JAIRKB010000237.1 GCA_031260385.1 Propionibacteriaceae bacterium
AACTTCGCCCGACTAGGCGAAGAGATTGCGCGCATCGGCTCGGCTGATGGAATCCACCTTGATGTGATGGACAATCACTTCGTCCCCAATCTGACGATTGGTTTGCCGGTGGTGGCTTCGCTGCGCGCGGCGACTGATCTTGACCTCGACGTCCATCTGATGATCGAGGATCCTGATCGTTGGGCGACCGGTTATGCCGAAGCGGGGGCGGAGTCGGTGACCTTCCACATCGAAGCCGCTCGTGCGCCGGTCCGGTTGGCTCGCCTTCTACGCAGCCTAGGTGCCCGCGTCGGCGTCGGGATCAACCCGCTGACCCCGGTCGAAACCATCCTGGCGCTGCTACCGGAGCTTGATTCGGTGACAGTGATGAGTGTGGAACCCGGTTTCGGTGGGCAAGGGTTTCTTGATCTTGTACTACCTAAGGTGACCGCGATCCGGCAGGCGATCAGTCAACAGGGTCTCAAGGTTTGGATCCAAATCGATGGGGGAGTGACGCTAGCGACGATCGAACGGTGTGTGGCGGCCGGGGCTGACTCGTTTGTGGCGGGGGCGGCCGTTTTCTCGGCGGCGGATCCCGATCAGATGGTGCAAGACTTGCGTCGGCTCGCTATCGCCAAGCAGATGGACGGACTGCCATAATGAAATACGTTTCGACTAGGGGATATGGGCCGATGTCCTTCACTGACATCCTGCTGGAAGGCCTCGCGCCTGATGGCGGGCTCTACGTCCCCGAAAGCTATCCGCAGTTGTCAACCGAGGATCTTCCGGCTCTGCGCGAGATCCTGGTTTATGAGGGTTACGTCAGGCTAGCGGCCGAGATCCTGGCGCTGTTCATTGACGATATTTCTTTCGCTGATCTCGAACAGATCACCCAGCGCGCCTACACTAAGGCCAAGTTCGGCACTGACATCATCGCCCCGGTCGCCCCTCTGGAACCGGGCTTGTGGTTAGCTCAACTCTCCCAAGGCCCCACCGCCGCCTTTAAGGATATGGCGATGCAGGTCCTCGGTCAGTTCTTCGAGTTCGAGTTGGCCAGGCGTGACCAGTGGATGACAATAGTCGGCGCCACTTCGGGGGATACCGGTTCGGCGGCCGAGTTCGCGCTTCTCGACGCCAACCGGGTGCAGGTGTTCATGCTCTCGCCGCTTGGTCGGATGACGCCTTTCCAGCGGGGCCAGATGTACGGGATCAACTCGGAACGCATCGTCAATATCACGGTGCCTGGTACCTTCGATGACTGCCAGGATCTGGTTAAAGATCTCAACGGGGATGCTTCCTTCAAAGAGCACTACGCCATCGGGGCCGTTAACTCGATCAACTGGGCGCGTTTGGTCTCCCAGGTGGTCTACTATCTGTCCAGTTTCCTCCAGGTCTCGCGCGGTGACGCGGTTTCCTTTAGCGTGCCATCGGGGAACTTCGGCAATATCTGCGCCGGTCACGTTGCAAGAATGATCGGGATACCGATCGAAAATCTGGTGTGTGCCACTAATGAGAACAACGTCTTAGCGGAGTTCTTCGCTACCGGCGTCTACCGGGTACGGGCCTCCACCGAAACCTTCGTCACCTCCAGCCCGAGCATGGATATCTCGAAGGCTTCCAACTTCGAGCGCTTTGTTTTCGACCTAACCGGGCGGGACGCCGCTCAGACCGCTAGCTTGTTTGCCGAGGCCTTACCGAGTACGGGAGTGATCGATATCCGAGACAAGCCTTATGCCAGCGATCCGGCGCAGGTCTATGGCTTTCGTACGGGGGTATCGACCCATCACGACCGCGTCGCCACGATCGCCGATGTTTACCGCCGCCATGGTTATCTAATTGATCCCCATACCGCCGACGGAGTGAAGGTCGCCCGCCAGTATCGCGGCGCCGAACCAATGATCGCGATGGAGACCGCCCTTCCCGTCAAGTTCGGCAAGATCACCCTCGAAGCCATCGGACAAGTCCCCCCGATTCCCGCCCGTTTCGCCCAGGTCCTCGACGCCGAGCAGCACACCGTGCTCTGTGACGGCGGTATTGATCAACTTAAACAGATCATCATCTCCCGCAGTATCTTCCGCTGATTTCCCGGCCAAGGCAAGGAGATTAGGGTTAGACTGGTGGCGCGATAGAGCCTTCAACGGGAATGGTGGGGTCGATGATTAAGGGTGATCTGATAGATGAGCGCTACCTGATTGGGAATCCGGTCGGGCAGGGTGGCATGGCTGGGGTCCACCATGCGCGCGATCTTCGTCTGAAACGGGATGTCGCCATCAAACAGATCAACGCCAACCTGGTCGCCGATGCGGTGAGCTTGAAACGGTTCCGGCGCGAGGCCGAGCACGCGGCTAGGCTTAACCATCCCAATATCGTTTCGGTTTTCGACACCGGGGAATACACTGAACCGGGTGGCCGGGTGCTGCCATATATCGTCATGGAGTTTGTCTGGGGGCAGACCATTCGCCAGATCCTAAACTCTGGGAGCAAGTTTCCCCTAGCCAAGACCCTCAAAATCACTATCAGTGTTCTGGAAGCGCTCGAATATTCCCATAACCAGGGCATTGTTCACCGCGATATCAAACCGGCCAACATCATGATTACCAACGCTGGTAAGGTCAAGGTGGTTGACTTCGGTATCGCCCGTCTCGACGGCGACGAGTCCCTGACTCAAGCGGCTTCTACCCTGGGCACCCCTCACTACCTGTCGCCCGAACAGCTCAGTGGCAAGAAGGCTGACCGCCGGACCGATATCTATGCCACCGGTTGTATGTTCTACGAGTTGCTCACCGGTAAACCACCCTTCGACGGCGATTCACCGGTGGCCGTCGCCCTAGAGCAACTCAAAGGTACGCTAGTGCCGCCCTCCCAAGTCAATCGGGCGCTGACAACGGCCATTGATGAGATTTGCGTCAAAGCACTCGCCAAGGACCCGGCCCACCGCTACCAAACGGCCGCCGCGATGGCGAAGGAGATTGCCCACCTACTGGATGAGGAGTCCAGCTTGCCGCCGCTACCGGCTCAACCGCTCGTACCGCCGCCGCCCCCGCCTCCGGTTCACCCCCCGGCTCCGGTTCACCCTCAGGCTCCGGTCCGTCCGCCCGCTGGGGCTCCGGTTCAACACCTGTCACCAGTACGACCAGCGCCAGTCCAACATCTCGCCCCGGCTCGTCCGGGGGTGCCGACAGCCCCACCGCCACCGACCCGCTCTGGCTACCCGGCCCCTCAACAGACTCTCTGGCAAACGCCTGCCGCTCGACCACCAGCGCCGCCCTATCAACCCCCGCCACCCCCGGCCTCCCAGAACCACACCTGGATCGCGGTCTTGATCGTGGTTATCGTCGTGGGGCTGGCTTTCGCTGGGATTATCTACAGTTTGCTGACCTAGTGTCCCAAAAAATTGGCTAGACCTGGGAGAATGGGGACGTGATTATGCTCCAGGAACCCTCGTCGATCTATCGTCATTCTGTTCGGGGGTTTCGTAATCACGCCTAGAAGACATGAAGACGGTCTTGAGCCGTTTGGAGGGCGGCCGAGTGGACACTAATATTTCCCTTGACGCAATCTGCCAAATTGTCCGGGTGCCTCAAGCGCTAGCAGAGGTTGCCGCTCGGAGATCGCAGGGAAAGATCATGGTCTAGCGGGTGGACCAGGAATGGGAGGAAAGCCATGGCTGAAGTGGTGGTAATGCCTCAGATGGGCAACACTGTGGAGTCGTGCGTGGTGACAACCTGGCATGTCCAGGTTGGTGATCGGGTCGAACCTTCGACGATCGTCGCCGATATCGAAACCGACAAGGCGGCGATGGTGCTTCCAGCGGGGGTTAGTGGCACGATTTTAGCCTTGCTGGCGAAGCCAGGCGACGAGGTCGCGGTTCGGGCGCCCTTCTTTGTGATCGGGGAGGCGGGGGAGTCTTTGGATTTCCTGAACCCCCCAACGCCAGTAGAGGAACCGGCTCCGTTGGCGCCTTTGGCCCCACCAGCGGTGGTCTATGACACTCCCGCGCCCGCCTTTATGCCGGGATCGGCTCCGACTTCACCCCGGGCGCGGCGCTTGGCGGCGAAGGCGGGTTTCGACATCTCCCGGGTGGTCGGGTCTGGGCCTGGTGGTCGAGTCACGGCCTCAGATGTTGAGGCGGCGATCGCCCAGGCTGCGGTCATGGCGCCTGTAGAACCAACCCCAGTGGTTTATGCGCCGGTGGTCGAACGGCCACCAGTCGTCGAACTGCCACCAGTGGTCGAACTACCCCCAGTCGTCGTAGAGCCGCCGGTCGTGGTTGCGCCACCAGTCGTGGTCGTGCCGCCGGTCGTCGAACTGCCACCATCAGTCATTCCATCAGCGGTTGACCCAAACGAATATTTCGACACCCCCCTGATCGGGATCCGCCAGATCGTCGCTGATCGGATGCGGGCCTCCCTGGCGGCCCACGCCCAGTTCACCTTGACCTCCTCCGCCCCGGCGGGCGCCCTGATGACTCTCCGTGATCGCTTCAAGGCTTCCGATGATTCCTGGGGGGTGAACCATGTCACCATTGGCGACCTCGTCGCCTACGCGGCGGTCAAGACCGTCGTCCATTTCCCCTTGCTTAACGCAACAATTGAAAATGAGGTCGTGCGCTCCTACCGCGATGTTCACCTCGGTCTAGCGGTTGACACCGATCGCGGTCTGCTGGTGCCGACCTTGCGTTCCGCCTCGAAGCTGGGCTGGAGGCAGTTCTCCACCGAAGCCAAACACCTGATGGCCCAGGCAAAATCCGGGAATATCGAACCCGATCTGCTCGGTGGGGCCACTTTCACGGTGACGAACCTAGGCGCTTTCGGGATCGAAACCTTCACCCCAATTCTGAACTCTCCCCAGACTGCCATCCTCGGGGTGAGCGCGATTCGACCCTTCCCGATCCTCCATAGCAATGGTACGGTCGGAGTCGAGCAGCGTATCACCTTCTCCTTGACTGTTGACCATGCGGTGGTGGATGGGGCCGAGGCGGCCCGCTTCCTCCAAGCCTTGGTCAACTACGTAACGGCGATTGATCTACCAGTGATCGCCGAAAGTGGGAGTCATGGCTGATTTTGACGTAATTGTGCTAGGTGGGGGACCGGGAGGTTATCTCGCCGCCGAGCGCCTGGGTCGGGCCGGCAAGTCTGTCGCGCTAATCGAACAGGCGAGCTTGGGCGGGACCTGTCTCAATGTCGGTTGTATTCCGACGAAAGCCTTGCTCAATTGCGCCAAATTACTTAGTCATGCCCAAGATAGCGCCCAGTTCGGCATTCAGGTCTCCCAGGTGGGCTATGACTGGGGGGCGATGCAGGCCTGGAAGGCTAAGACCGTCAAAACCCTGGTGGCGGGGGTGACTCAGTTGATGCGGCGTCACCGGGTCCAGGTTGTGACCGGCCACGGTCGGATGGTGGCCCCCGGGGTCGTCGAAGTCGACTCCGTGACTTACTCCGCACGCGATGTCATCATTGCCACCGGGTCTGCCCCGGTGCGACCGCCGATTCCTGGTGCCGCCAACAATCCCTTGGTGGTGGATTCGACGGCGCTGTTGAACATCACCGAGGTGCCCGAGCGCTTGACGATTGTCGGTGGTGGCGTGATTGGGATCGAGTTCGCTAGCCTCTTCTCCCGACTTGGGACCACTGTGACGATCGTCGAAATGCTCGACGAGATCCTGGCTTTTGCCGAGCCGGAGGTCGCCTCGCGGTTGCGGGCTAGTCTGAAGGGGGTAACGGTCAAGCTGGGAGCGCGGGTCACCGCGATCGAGGAGGCGACGGTCGTCATCGAGATGGGTGGCACCATCGAGCGTGTCGAAGCCGACCTGGTCTTGATGGCCATTGGGCGGCGTCCGCTCGTTGATGGCTGGGGGGCGGACGAGATTGACTTGGCTTACACGTCAGCCGGAGTGACGGTTGATGATCAGATGCGAACCAATCTAGCCGGGGTCTGGGCGGTCGGCGATGTGACTGGACGGTCCTTGCTTGCCCATGGTGCCTACCGGATGGGCGAGGTGGCGGCCTCAGCGATCCTTGATGGCGGGTCCGCCTCGCGCGGGCCGGTCATGCGTTGGGATACGATCCCTTGGGCGCTCTACGGCGCCCCGGAGGCCGCCGGGGTCGGTCTTACCCAAGCCGAAGGCGAAGCCCGAGGGCTAGCGGTCCAGACGGTAACCGTGCCGCTAGCGGTCTCGGGGCGGTTTGTTGCCGAAGAGGGCCTCAGTCGCGCTGGGGTGGTCAAGGTGGTCGCGGACCGCGACTCCCGCCTCATCCTGGGGGTTCAACTACTCGGTCCCTATGCCCCAGAGATGATCTGGGGGGCGGCCGCAGTCCTGGAGATGGAGTTGACGATCGATGAGGTCCGTCAACTGGTCTTCCCCCATCCCACGATCAGTGAAGGAATTAGGGAGGCCTGTTGGGCTTTCCCTGACCAAGAGAGAGTGTGAACCATGACGAAGTCACTAGTGGTCAACCCCTTTGATGTCCGCGCCCCAGGCAAGGTGCGGACACCGGAGATCCCCGTCAATGCCTACCAGCTTGATCTGCCATCCGAGGCCACCCGCTATGGTCAAGGCGGACTGATAAACGTCCTCCACGACATGATTGTGATCCGCGAGTTTGAGTCGATGCTCCACTCGCTGAAAACCACCGGAGCGTGGTCGGGAGTCTTCTACGAACATAGCGGACCGGCCCATCTGTCGACCGGTCAGGAGGCGGCGGCCGTCGGCCAAGCCCTCGAACTAGGGCCGGAGGATCTGATCTTCGGTTCCCATCGCTCCCACGGCGAGGTCCTAGCGAAGTCTTTCTCGGCGGCGCGGCGGATGGACCCGAGCCAGGTGAGGCAGATCATGGAGAGCTTCCTGGAAGGCGAGACCTTGCACTATGCCGAGTCCTTGCCCCACGCCAGTGAAACGGACCTCCACACCAACTTCATTCTCTTTGGCACCCTCGCGGAGATCTTCGCTCGCCGCGCCGGCTTCAATCGGGGTATGGGTGGCTCGATGCATGCCTTCTTCCCACCCTTCGGGTCAATGCCCAATAATGCGATTGTTGGCGGTTCGGCGACGATTGCGGTTGGGGCGGCGCTGTATAAGCGGATTAACCAGGCTCCCGGCATCGTGGTGGCCAATCTTGGGGACGCTTCGATGGGCTGTGGGCCAGTTTGGGAAGCGATGATGCTAGCGGCGATGGATCAATATCAGACCTTGTGGCCTGAATCCGCCGGTGGGGCACCGCCAATTCTGTTCAACTTCTTCAACAACTTCTATGGGATGGGTGGCCAAACCGCTGGTGAAACCATGGGTTACGATATCTTGGCCCGGGTTGGGGCCGGAATCAATGCCGATGCCCTCAACGCCGAGCGGGTGGATGGCTATAACCCGTTGGCGGTGGCCAATGCCGTTCGGCGGAAGAAGGAGATTCTGCTGGCCGGTGAAGGGCCCGTGCTCCTCGATGTCATTACCTATCGGACTTGCGGGCATTCACCATCGGATCCTTCCTCCTACCGGACCCGCGAGGAAGTCGAGATGTGGGAGCAAGCCGACTCGATTGAGGCTTACGGTCAAATGCTGATCTCCGCTGGACTGCTCCCCGCGGAAGCAGTAGACCAAATGCGAGCCAAGGTGTCTGAGCAACTGCGGCGGGTGGTGGAACTAGCGGCTGATGATCAGCGTTGCCCGCGCCCGGAGGTGAACTTCTTCGAGTCGGTGATGTTCTCCAACACCCGCCTCGACACCCTAAGCACAGCCACCCCGCAGCTCAGTGAACCGCTGGGGTCCAATGACCGGATGAACCAATTAGCCGAGAAGGTTCGCAGCGCCACGGATCCTCATGGGATGCCGGTGAGCAAGCATAAGGTCTTCCAGTTCCGCGATGGGTTATTCGAAGCCCTCGCTCACCGGTTCTGTGTCGACCCGACCCTGGCCGCTTGGGGCGAAGATACCCGGGACTGGGGCGGAGCCTTTGGCGTCTATCGCGGTTTGACTGAGCTTTTGGGTTATCCCCGGCTCTTTAACACCCCAGTGTCCGAAGCGGCAATTGTTGGCGCCGGGGTTGGTTATGCAATGGCCGGTGGCCGCGCTGTCGTGGAGCTGATGTACTGCGACTTCCTCGGCCGGGCGGGCGACGAGGTCTTCAATCAACTGGCCAAGTGGTCGGCGATGTCAGCTGGGCTGTTGAAGCTGCCGGTGGTGGTTCGGGTTTCGGTAGGCAATAAGTATGGCGCCCAGCACTCCCAGGACTGGTCGTCCTTACTAGCCCATATTCCCGGGCTCAAGGTCTACTATCCTGCCACCCCCACCGATGCTAAGGGCATGCTCAATCTGGCTTTGTCGGGCACTGATCCAGTGATCTTCCTCGAGTCGCAGAAACTCTATGACAAGGGTGAGGAGTTCGAGGCGGGCGGCGTGCCGGAGGGTTACTACGAGACTCGGGAAGGGACTTCCGCTATTCGCCGTCAGGGGTCGGATATTACGATAGCCACGCTGGGACCAGCCCTCTACACCGCCATCGATGCCGCCCATCAACTCCAAAACCGGTTTGGGCTCTCGGCCGAGGTGGTCGATCTGCGGTTTGTCGTTCCGCTAGATTACGAGGTCTTGTTAACTTCGGTACGGAAGACTGGGCGCCTGGTTTTGGTTAGTGATGCCGTCGAACGCGGCAGCTTCCTGCACACGGTGGCTCATAATCTCACCCAAGTGCTCTTCGACGAGTTAGACGCCCCGGCGGTGGTCCTCGGCTCGCGGAATCACATCACACCCGCACCAGAACTCGAAGACTTGTTCTTCCCTGGGCCGGAGACGATCCTCGACGCCATCCACACCCGGATTCAACCCCTACCTGGTTATCAGCTCACCTCCAACCAGTCAGTAGACGAGTTGTTGCGCCGCTCCCGCGGTGGGGTCTAGGAACCGAGGTTAGGCCCCGAAACCGACGGGGCGGGCGTGCTCCTGGGCGAACTCGACGTAACCGATGGCATTGGCCGGGATCATGATTTGGCGCCCGGAGGTGTCGTGGAGGGTGAGCAGAGTGTCGGTGGCGCGGGCGGCGGCGAACTTGGCGACCACATGATCAATCGATTGGTCGACATTGACTGTGATTTCGCGCACGACATTTTTGATGCCGATTTTGATCTCCATGGGTCTCCTTGGCAAGATTTCTAGGTGGCAGTGGTTTCGCCAGCAATCGCTGGGCGAAGGACGATCCGCGTCCAGGCTCCAACATAAATCCGCTGGTCGGGGCCAACTTGAGTCCGACCAGCGATGGGATCTTCGGGTAGTGAACCGGTAGCGAGGCCAACGTAGGTTCCATTAGCGGAGTCCAAATCGTTGACATACCAGTAACCATCAGCCGAGGTCAGGTAGGCCTGACGCCGGCTGCAACCGGTGTCGAGTTCGCAGTCGATATCGGGGTGGATATTCCGGCTAATCGAGCGTCGCCCGATCAGAGCGGAGTCGCCTAAGGTGATGATTCGGGGCGGTCCCAGCGGTGGCAAGAGGTCGGAGGTGTCCTGGCTGGCATACCATTGGGGGTCGATCCAGACCTCGGCGACCCAGGGGACCGTCTTGGTTGACTTCCCTCGGGGTTTCGCCACGGGAGGCGGCGCCTTGGCCGGTTCCGTGACATCAGTGGATTCGGCTGGCTCGCCGGACTCGCCGGACTCGACTTCAGCCGCCTCCTCTGACTCAGGGGGAGCAGCGACCTCTGGTTCCTCCAAACCGAGTTCGGCGTGGATGCTCTGGGTGGGCAGCGCCCCGGTGGTGTAGTCATAACCGCAGGCTTCGCAGAATAGATCGCCTACTTGGTGGATAGCCGCGCAGTTGGGGCAGTGAGTTTCGACCGCTTGGGTTGGTTCTGGTTCAACCTCAACGCCTTCAACCACCGGCATCCCACACTGGTCACAAAAGTCCGCAGCGGTGGTCTCGTGGCCTTCTTCGCAATGCGCCATAATCTATCCTCTTATCCTGGTCGTCTTGGTCGAAGCGGTATCCAAAGCCATCTCATCGGCCTTATCGATATTCTTCTTCAAGCGCACGGTGCCGGTTGCCGCATCGGTGACTTCAACCACGCGACCGAGTCGAGCGGTCGCCTCAGCATTACCGGTCTCGGCGGCCAACTGAACAGCGCGCCCTAGTTTCTGGGTGGCGGTGACGGCGTCACCTTGGGCCCGAGCCGCCAAACCTTCCTGGATAGCGGAGGCTAGTTCCGTCTGGCCGGTGTAATGAGCCACCTCCGGGCTGATCTGGGCCGTTAAGGACGGATCAGCCGACCATTTCGCCTTGACCAACCCTTGGGTGAGAATAGCGGTTCCGGTCGCCAGTTGAACGCGCGCGGCCAACTGTTCGGTGCCCAGAGCGCGGGCGGGCAAACGTACACAGATGTGGTAGTCGCGGGATTCGTCTCCCCAGGCACCGGTCGGATAGGAAGTGGTGAGGGCATCAACCCCACTACCGCGGTGGGTGAGATCCTCAACGGTGGGGGAGACCTGGCGCACGAAAACGGTTTGGGCGCCTTGGGGGACCCACATCCGCAGTTGAGCGTCCGGCACACCGCGCGCCATTGAACGGGCGATTAGCTCCTGGAAGACACCGGGCAGTTCGCGGGGGCTAGGAATCGCGTCGACCGTGCCCAACAAGGCTTGAGCGATCTTCCGAATCTCCGCCACCTGCCATTGGACGCCGATACCACGGCAATCGGCTTGGAACTCGCCCAAGCACTGACGAATGGCGTTGTCGAGCTGGGGGACGGATTCATTGTGGTTCTCGCCGTCGGTTAGCAAGATGACGTGTTTGCCAGCCAGGGAGGGAATCGACCGGAAGAGGGCGCGCGCTAGCAGCAGCCAGGAGCCGATCGCTGTCCCACCGTCGGCTCGGAAGGCGGCAATCGCCCGCTTGGCGAGCTGACGGTTATTGGGATCCATCCGAACCAGGCCCGGCCCGGAGGTGACGCGGGGGAAGGCCAGGTAGGGGCGGTGGTTGCCAGCGATAACCCCGAAGAAGGTGCCATCGACGATCGTGTCGACAGCCACCATCGCGGCATCCTTGGCGGCCTGCATGTTGACTAGACTCATCGACGCTGAAGTGTCGACGATGATGATCTCCCCAACGTCCCCAACCCCGGTCTGTCCAGCCGTTCCCGCCTCTGAACACTCAATGCGGACGATCGCGTTAACGTCGGTGTTGCCATCGGCGAGAAACTCATTTTGATATACCAGCGAGGTAAAGACAGCCATAGTTAATTCTATTCGTTTGGTGTGGTGGTCTCGAACGAGTCCGTTTCCACGAGGGAATCGGCGTTGTCAGATTGGATTTCACGTTCAGTTTCGGCTTCCGGATCAGCTTCGGCCGGGAGCTCAAGTTGATCGGGCACTTCGATGCGGGCGCAAGCCGCGGTGATATTGTCGTGGCCGCCTTGCTCATTGGCCCAGTTGACGAGTCGAGTCGCTAGGCCCGCTGGTGTAGAGTCCTCCGCTAGGCAGGTTTGGACCAGTTGTGCGAAATCAACCGCTTCGGAAACATAGTTCCATAGACCGTCCGAGCAGACGATCAGCCAGCCGGGGGTCTCTATCGCGATCAGATTAGTGTAGGGATCCAGATCAACCGCGTCGCGCCCTAGCCACTTGGTGATGGTGTGAGCGAAACTTGAGGCCTCGGCTTCGGCACGTTTGGCACCAGCATCAATCCCGTCTTGGGCGAGTGAGTGATCGCGGGAAGCACAAATCGGTTCACCATCGTCGGGTAGCCAGTAGACCCGCGAGTCACCGAGATTGGCGCAAGCGATCATCTTGGCATCAATCACCGCGAAAGCAATCGTCGAGGCCGCTGGGCTCATCGAATCGGGATCAGTGTGGCCAACGACGGCCTGATTGGCCGCTTCGACGGCGCGAACCAGGGTGGCTTCAATGACGGCCGCGCGTGAGCTTGGGGTGCCCGTACCTTTCGGATTGGTAGTCCACAGCACCTCGCGCGCTGCCCGGGCCGCCGCCATCGAAGCGACATCCGAGTTATCCGAGGTGGTCACTCCGTCGCAGACCACCATCACACCACGCTTTTCGTCCCCTTGGAGCGCCAGCGCATCCTCGTTGCGAACATGAATCAAGCCAATATCACAGACCCCAGCCATCCAGGAGGTCGGACTTTGCTCGTAATGATCACGAAGGCTCTTGGCTTTCTGGCCGCATTGGACACAGTAGCCGTCGATGCCGACTTCGCCTAGGCAGGAGACACAAAGGGAGGGGTAGACCTCGAATAATGGCGGTTCGGAACCGATTGGCAAGGTGACCTCACCTTCGTCGCTCCATTCCACACCGGGGTTATAACGTTTAAAGAAACTCATATGAAAGTCCATTTCCTTAGCGAATTTGCCTGGTCGATGAGTGATATACGCTTGACGGGATCAATTTGGATCGCGGCTTGCTGCCGCAAAAGCGCCTCAACCTTGGCTCGAATCTCCACCCGATTGGCCCTAATCTCGCCGATCTTCTCGATAATGGCGTCCGGGCGTGGTTGGGCTGGGAGGATGGTCAAGGCGCGTTTGTAGATCTCCAACTCCATTCGCAGCCGTTCCTCGGTCGAAGCCCCTGAGGTGTCCAAGGCATCCCAGGCCTGGGAGAGGTCAGCGACCCCCTTACCGGAGTAGGTGAGATAGGTCGCTGCCAGACGCCGGGATTGCGACCAACCACCCGAAGTCGTGGGCACAAGCGCGAGGGCTGATAGCACGGCATCGGTGTCTTTGATCGTCCCGCGGGAGTCTTTGTGTTTGGCTCTGATTCGGGCCAAACCAAAGGCGGAGCCGGTGACATAAGCCGAGTCAGTCGTCGCGCAGGTTTGGTAAAGGGCTTCCGCGACTTCGAGTTCGCCACCCATTTCACAAGCCACCGCTAAGGCGAACTTTGGTGCTAGTTCACCGGGGATCTGGCCGTAGACAGCATTGAAACAAGATTGAGCTTGCTTCCAGTCCCCGGAGTTCAGGGCGGCCAAACCCTCGACCCAAGCCGCGCGCCACTCCCAAGGATCATCTTTGAGGATTTGGTTGATGATCTTCGTTAGCGACTGGGTAGCCCCAATTTCGATTGCGGCTAGGCATTGGGCGAGGCGAATCTCCTCGGTTTGAACTGGAGACGCCAACAGAATATCGAAGCGGGCTCGGGAGTTGAGGTCGTGGCTAAGTCCACCAAGCACGGTTAAGCCCGGATCGGTCGGATCCGGCTTCAACCGTGGCAGCTGCTTCCAGGTGAAGGCGTCAGAAACCACGGTCGGGGCGTCGAAATACTCCGAGGGAGCGGAGTCGGTTGCGGCGGCACCTTTAGAACTACTGACCACCTCACGCAGAACCCCAACCACCTGGCGGCGCAACTCGGTCACCGTGGAGAAGCGGTCTGAGGGATCTGGAGCACAGGCCTTGGCGATCAGCCGGTAAACGGAGTCATAGCGAGTGAAGATCGGCACTTGGCTAATCGGCGGCAGTTGAGTGGCGTAGGTGGATTGGTAACCCTTGACCTCGGCACACAAGACCATCAAGGTCCGGCCAATCGTGTAGATATCGGAGGCAATCGTACATCCCTGGGTCGGGACCTCCGGGGCCTGGAAGCCGACCGTACCAAAGATCATCGAGTCGTCATCATCAATCGGACGCACCCCACCCATATCGATCATCTTGACGGTGTCGCCGACATGCATCAGGTTGTCCGGTTTGAAGTCACAGTAGAGCAAGCCGCGGCCATGCAGATAACTGAAGGCGGGTAGAATCTCCAGGATGTAGGCCAGCGCTTGGTCAACCGGGAAGGGGTTGTAAACCCCCTTCGCCTCGGCCATCCGGGCTTTGAGGATCTGTTTCAACGACCGCCCACCAACGAATTCCATCACGATGTAGGCACCGGTTGAGTGCATGACGAAGTTGTAGATCTCAACGATCAGCGGATGTTGCAACTCGGCTAGGAAACGCTGCTCGGTCAACACCGCCTGCATCGCCGACTCGTCGCCCAGATTGAGCAGGCCTTTCAGCACCACCCAGCGGTTGGAGACATTACGATCCCGCGCCATGTAGATCCAGCCCTGACCACCATGGGTTAGGCAGCCCGCGACCTCGTATTGTCCGGCGACGATGTCGCCAGCCGAAAGCTTGGGGGTGAAGGAGTATGGCTTGCGGCAGGCCGGGCAGTAACCTTCCAGACGTCCTGGGGTGTCCTTGGTGGATCGGCCCACCTCCGCCCCGCAGTGGGGGCACATCCGCCGATCTTCGGGAACCTCTGGGTCTTTGAGGATCGCCGAGGCCGGATCAACCGTTGGTTCGACGGGCACGGTTGTGTAGCCAGCCCCGAGATGTCCACTCGGTCCCCGTGGTGCTGCGGGACGCGGGCGGTTGTTTCCCGCACCCACCCGGGCGGATCCAAGACTGACTGAACCCAGCCGGGTTGACATCGCCACCGACGGGGTCGGGGGGTCTTCTTTGGCTCCGGCGGGCGCGCCGCAGGTATTGCAATAGCCGTCGACGATCTGTCCACGGCATTTAGGCATGCTACAGGGGCCAGAGGCTTTCAGGGTTGGCACCCCACCAGGGACCCCGCGCCCCGAGGGGGAGTGCGCGGCGGGAACCGGTTGTGGGGTTGATCGAAAAGCCGGGTTGGGTCGCGTTGGTTGCGGCGTCGGTGTCAGATCAGCGGCTG
>JAIRKB010000028.1 GCA_031260385.1 Propionibacteriaceae bacterium
CGATGAAGGTCGTATCGGAGCGCATCAAGACTTCGTCGTCATCGGCTGAGATGCCGGTGTTGGCTCATTCGAGAGAATCGGTTCCCATCACCAGGATGTTGATGGCCCGTCCGGAGTAAGGGTCCTTAGGATCGGAGGGGGCAACAGTTGAGGTTGGCACCTTGGGACGGTTGGTGCCTAGAAGATCGTCGACTTGGCCAACATCCATCCGCGATTGTAGGTAATATAGCGCCCCGCCGATGCCACCGCCCGCCACTAAGACCAAAGCTAATAACGAAACCAGGGTAACTTTTAGCGCTCGGCGTGTCTTGGAGCCGCGATGGGGGGCGCGTAGCGGTTTTCCGGATTTATCGTCAACGATCGCCCGGGAGGGAGCCTTACTAGAGTTCGGGCGTTTAGAGGTCTTTTCGGTGACTTTAGAGGGCTCTTCCTTGGCTTTCGAGGATTTTTTCTTCGGCGTTGGCTCATCGTACATATACCCAAAGAGGTCGTCGTCTTGCACGTTATACCTTGTCACCGACCGATCATCCATCTGAGCGCTCCATTGAAGTTCCCGCGATGATTCGTGGTCCCCAAGTCTGGAATCGGTGCTCCACGGCGGAACACTGTCATTAGCCATAAGGGCAATTCTATCGCGCGCGATCAATTTGCCAAACCAGACCTGGCAAAACTAGGGGGCTTAGGTAGCTCGACTACGGTCAGTCGACGCCTGGCTGAGGTGGCGTTGCTCGCGACGCTGGGCCCTCAGACGAGCCAGACGTTTCACCAGTAGAGGGTCGGCTTTGAGAGCCTCGGGGCGATCAATCAGCGAGTTGAGGATCTGGTAATACTGCGGCCCCGACAGATTAAAGGTTGCCCTGATCGCTTGTTCCTTTGCCACCGGTAACCTCCAACACTGACGTTCAAATTCGAGAACCGCCCGCTCAACATCAGTGAGCTGGCTTCCCCCGTGCTGAAGAAGAACAGTCATATCCTCATCGTATGGGGCACGGTGCTCTGGGGGCGGGACCTTCCCTCGGTGCGCCCAGAACCTAATACCTAGAACCTAAGGAGGTGGTGATAAATCTCACCAGGTAGGCAGACTTTTTTTAAGGCTGATTGGGATGAATCTAGTAGACTGATCGGTGCGGAGACCATTTAGCGCAGGAGTGGTCCACACCGAGAGGATGACATGCTGAAACTCACCGGCCAGATCCGGGATTACGCATGGGGGTCACTGACAGCCATTCCAGAATTGATGGGCAATCAACCAACCGATGAACCACAAGCGGAGTATTGGCTCGGGGCGCATCCCTTGGCACCAGCGACGATTGATGGTGTCGATCTAAACCTCGTCTTGCACGATCACCCCGATTGGGTTGGTGATCGAACCTACCGCGCTTTCGGTGATCGTTTTCCGGTCCTGCTGAAGATCCTGGCCGCTGAACACCCGCTCTCCCTCCAAGCCCATCCCACCCGCGAGCAAGCCGAAGAGGGTTTCGCGCGCGAAACTGCCGCCGGCCTGGAACTAGACGCCCCAGAGCGAATCTACCGTGATGATTGGCCGAAACCCGAAGTCCTAATCGCCCTAACCGATTTCGATCTCCTCTGCGGTTTTCGCAGCCCCTCCGCCACGGTTGAGCTCTTCACCAAGCTAGGCGTGAGCGAGAAGTTTAACTCGGTACTCTCGCCTTTGCGTCAGCGTAAGGGTGCAGCGGCGATCGAAGAGGTTTTCTTGGATATCCTGTCCCAAGAGCATCCCGATCACGTCGACGAGATCATTCGTTTGGCCACCGGCTTCGCTGACGAAGACTCCGAGGTCGGGCTACTTTCCCGGACTGCCCTAGAACTCAACCACTACTTCCCCCACCATCCCTCCATCCTGGCCGCTCTGATGATGAATCGGATCCACCTCAAGGTGGGCGAGGGGATCTACCTGCCAACCCGCACCCTCCACTCGTATATCTCCGGTGTCGGCATCGAAGTCATGGCTTGCTCTGACAATGTGCTCCGGGGTGGTCTAACCGCGAAATACATCAACGTTGACGAACTGATCCGGGTGGTCGACTTCACCCCGTCAGCGGTCGGGCCAGTGGACACCGAAGATGACAAGGGATTCACCCGCTACCTCACCCCCACCCCAGAGTTTGCCGCCTGGCGCGGTGAACTAACCTCCAAGCCGATCACCTTGCCGCGGACGGCCTCCTGCCGCATCGCCTTGGTGGTTGATGGCGAAGCCCAACTGCGCCGCGATGGCACCAAGCTTGATCTTGGCCCGGGCGAAGCCGTGCTCATCCCCTACGGTCACGAGGTCAAAGCCGCCGGCTCCGCCACCATCTTCGTCGCCTCACCCGGGGTCTGAAGCGACCACCTTTGCCATCTGAGCACAACCACCGGCGCCTTGGAAACCCATCGCGACGTTGACCGCCAGCATTGGTTCATTAATCGTGGCATTGAAGGTATGAATCCGGGCTAGGGAGGGGCAGACCTCTTGCGCCGCCGCCAAGTTAACCAGTTTCAGCCACAAACCCAGCCGGTGGCCCCGATGCTGATTCAAAACGATCGTCACATACTGATCCGCTGCTAGGTTCGAGGCAGAGGGCGTCCAACGCAACTCGGTGTAACCCACCAAGGTTCCGCTGGCAATTTCTTCGGCGACCGTCAGAGCCGATGCCATACCGCAGGCGTGTAGACGGGCGATCCGGCGCTCGACGCGCTCGCGATCCCAAACCTCCTCATCCCAGTTGACATCGCCGCGCGGAAGATCGCGGATAAAGGCTTCCTGCAGGCGGGCGAATGACTCCATCCACTGTTCGGGAATTGTCGAGATCCAGGTATGTAGTCGATAGCCATCATTATGGCCTTCGACGCTTGCCATCAGTTCCGCCACTCGGACCTCGTCAAGCGGTAGGGCCAGGACCGAACCCCGATCGACCAGGTCGATCACATAACCGCGCTTGGTGAAGAAGCCAATCTGCGGGGCATCGGTATCCTCGGCTGGACCAAAGAGCACCGGGGAGAGCAGGATCATTCGCCCGTCGGCCCGACTGATCGTCTCAAACTGCTCCAAGAGGGCTGAGCCAATCCCCTGACCACGGTAATCGGGGTGCACACAGAACCACAGCCGAGCTTTCTCGCGATCATAGGTAGTAAAGAGTACGATCATCGCGAAGCCCACCACCGCTTCTGGGCTTGGTGTTGTGCCATGTTGGGCGATAATCCAATGGGCCTTCGCTTGGGTCTCATCGGCACGATCAGCCACCAACTCTTGAACAGTCTGGGCGTCATCGGCGTTACCAGCGCGGTGTTGGGACTCAATGACGGTCAGACGGGCAATCCCCTCGTACATCCAGCCATACTCGCCGTCATCGACTGAGGCGACAGCCGGGACGAACAAAAAGCTAATATCTTTCACAGGAGTTACTCCTAATACTTTTTTCCCACTTTGGGGCACAAACCAAGGACAACTAAGATCCAGGGTTGAAAACTCAGGCCATCAGCCTTGAGGGGGAGAAGATACCTTCGTACGAAGGTCGTTTAACCTAGCGGGTCTCGCGGTGGGCCACATGCTTGCGGCAACGCGGGCAGAACTTGGAGATCTCTAGACGATCGGGATCGTTGCGGCGGTTCTTCTTCGTGATGTAATTACGCTCTTTGCACTCTGTGCACGCCAAAGTGATCTTTGGCCGAATATCGCCCTGCTTCTTTGCCATTTCTGACCTCCGATCAAACCATACTACCTTGTCGAGTACGCGGCACCATACTGGTGCCGTACACTCGCGCATCGACTGCGCTCGTGTAGCGGGAGCGGGACTTGAACGGCTGCTTCGCAGCCGCCCCTTCGTCGATCCTTCCGGATCTCCTCGGGCCTCGCTACTCGAAGGCCAATCGTGGCCTTCTCCTAACGCTCGGACCCTCTCGGGTTCAACTCCCTCTTCCGCAGTAGCGGGAGCGGGACTTGAACCCGCGACCTAGCGATTATGAGCCGCTCGCTCTGACCACCTGAGCTATCCCGCCGCCGCCTGAGCGTGAGGGTAACACGCCCAGACAACGAGCCCCCATGCAGAATCGAACTGCAGACCTTCTCCTTACCATGGAGACGCTCTACCGACTGAGCTATAGGGGCAAGCGGATTAAAGATACACGACTTGGGGCTCAAAAGGCAAAACCGGGGGCTCTCACGGCCGACGGACGACAGAAAGCAAAACGCCCGATCTGTTACACGACCGGGCGCTTTGAACGCGGGTGGCGGATGAAGGATTCGAACCTCCGTAGGCATTCACCGACAGATTTACAGTCTGCTCCCATTGGCCGCTCGGGCAATCCGCCAAGGATTTCCAGCGGGATAACCTTAGCACCTAGACCGCAGGGGCGTCCAAACCGGTCGATTTAGGCATCCCCTAGACGTTTTTCGTGTCATTTTCGGGGCGGTGCCAGAGAATCTCCTTTAGCACACTCCGGGCGTCGTCTCACTATATGGACGGGTAACTTGCACTTATTAGTCGCCTTAAGAGAAAGTTACCTGAAGTTGTTCGCTAGAAGCGCAGCATTGGGTAGCGGCGCTGAACAACCTCATTTGGGTCATTCGGGGAGAAAGGACGACAATGGCAGCGCCAGCACTAATCATGCTGACTAATGGGTCTTCTGATCCTAGCGTCGCCGAGGTCAGCCATCACCTGCGCTATGGCCTGCAAACCATCCGACCCTCCCTTGAGGTCAGTGCCGCCTTCGTTGACCATTGCCCGCCGAGTGTGCCACAGGTGGTCAGCAATCTGGTGGAACGCGGGTTCACCGAAATCGTCTTTGTCCCCCTCCAGTTGGCATCGGTCACCGACCACGATCCGCGGATGGATGCCGTGATCAACAGCGTCCGGACCACCTATCCCAGTCTACGATTCACCATGGCGCGACCACTCGGCCCCGAAGCCTGCTTATTACGCCCCCTCGACGAGCGCTTGCGCTTAGCCCTCGGCACCGCCCATGCCACGGAGTTGGACGGCTTAGTCCTCTCTGCCGAAGGTCCCTCCGATATTCGCGGCTTGGGTATGTTGGCCCGGCGGACCCGCCAGTGGGGGGCACACCACCGACTCCCCTGCATCCTGGCCACCTCTGACGGCGCCTCCCCCAACATTATTGCCGCGATTGAGTCCCTCAACTCCCAGGGACGCCGTCACATTGCGGTGGGCTCCTTTTATCTCGCTCCGGATCGCGACTTTGACGCCCAAGCTCGTCTCGCCTTGCGACATGGGGCGATCGCCGTTAGTGCCCCGATTGGGGTCGATGATTCGGTCCTCGATCTGATTCTCGCGCGCTACGCCTTTGCGGCGATGGATCTACTGGAAGATGAGATGGCGCCGGAACCAGCGATCAGCGCTTCCGCTATCGGCTAGACCTCTAGTGCTCTGTCCCACCTTAAATGGCGGATTCGCAGCGCCATCCGGCACACCTGACCCCACTCATTTCCCGCCTTTAAGATGGGACAGAGCACTAGTTCTTGGCTAGGCCAAGGACTGTTCGACGGCCGCAATTTCGTCTTCAACGTTAAAATCGGCTTTCGGCCAGTCGGGGGCCAACTCTTCGAGGTGTTCCTCTAGCAGGCGGGCTACCGCCCAGTTGCGATACCACTTGTTGTCCGAAGGGATTACATACCAGGGGGCAACCTCAGTGCTACAGCGGTTGAGCACCGCTTCGTAAGCCGTCATGTAATCCGGCCAGCGGCGGCGAACCTTGACATCACCAGGCGAATACTTCCAGTGTTTCCGCGGATCAATTAGGCGCTGAAGCAGTCGATCCTTCTGTGTTTCGGGACTGATATGCAAGAAACACTTGATGATCGTTACCCCAGCTTCCGCCAACTCCGCTTCGAACTGGTTGATGATCTCATAGCGGGCCTGCCAGACCTCCTCCTCCACCAGAGAGTTCACCCTGACGACCAGGACATCCTCGTAATGGGAACGATCAAAGATACCGATCATCCCCCGTCCTGGGAGCTGGCGTCGGATTCGCCAGAGGAAATCATGGGATAGTTCCTCTTCGGTTGGCACCTTAAAAGCGTAGATCTTGAGCCCTTGGGGGTCGATCAGTCCAAAGACGTGGCGGATCGTCCCGCCTTTGCCAGCCGTATCCAACCCCTGCAAAACCACCAGAATGCTGCGCGTTGGGGTGGAGTCCAGACGAGACTCAGCGTAGAACCGTTCTTGCCAATCGGAGATCGTTTCGCCTAAGGCAGCGGTGAGCTCCTCCGAGTCTGGTTTGCCGTGACCGGGATAGCCCGGAGTGGCCGCCGAATCCAGGTCGGCGATGTTTATATTTTGCCCGGCCCGTAGCAGCGAGCGGAGGTTAAGTGCCTTTCCCATAGCGGCCTATTCTGCCAGCTTTGGCCTCCGGCGGCGAGTCTGAACCCCCGCCTCGCTGCGAAGCCATAATCTGGTGCGGTGAGTAGGTCGCACCCCATTGGAATTCTGCCCCTGGCATTTGCCAAGGCGGTGCGCGATCTCAGCACCTTCCCCTGGGACTCCCCGATCAAGATCACCGAACGTGAACCACCGGGGAAGATCGCCCCCTATGCGGCCGTCATCGATGCCGAGGTGATCTTGGCTAGCGAAGAAATCGCTTCCGGGCGCCTGATCTTGCTCCACGACCCGCAGGGAAACGAAGCCTGGGAAGGCGAGTTCCGCTGTGTCACCTTCGCCCAAGCCGAGGTTGGTTCGGAAACGATTCACGATCCCTTCCTCGCCCATGTTGGCTGGTCTTGGCTGATCGACGCCCTTCAGACCAATGGTGCCCATTACTCGAACGAATGTGGCACCATCACCACTACCGCCTCGACCCCTTTTGGCACCAAGGAGCAAGAAGCTTCCACCACCTCGATTGAGATCCGGGCTTCCTGGACCCCAGTCCTTGACCTCGATGACTCCTTCACCGAGCACCTGAAGGCCTGGCAGACCCTGCTACGCGAGGTGGCCGGTTTACCACCAGAAGACCACCCGACCGTCGTGCCGATGGCCACCGCCAGAATGGGGCGCCGATGACCGAGCAGGCGCCAGAACTAATTGACACTGACGAGAAACTGGCCCCCTTTCTGCTCCCCTTAGCCACCGAAACCAGCCCGGTCGCCGTTGATACCGAGCGGGCTTGCGGTTACCGCTACTCCCAGCGGGCTTACCTCATCCAGTTGAAGACGCCGAGTACGGGAATCCTGCTGATCGACCCAATTGGAATATCCCCAGCGGCCTTGAGCGATCTCGATCAGGCTCTCGACCAGGAGTGGATCCTCCACGCTGCCACTCAGGACCTACCCTCGCTGCGGGAGGCCGGTCTTCACCCCCGCCGCCTCTTCGACTCCGAACTATCGGCTCGCCTGCTTGGACGGGAGAAGGTTGGGCTTGGTCCCCTAGTCGAGGACATCCTCGACATCCAGCTTGCCAAAGACCACGGGAACTCAGATTGGTCAACCCGTCCGCTGCCGGCCCCCTGGCTGTCGTACGCCGCCGATGACGTCGAATACCTGCTGGAGTTAGCCGAGGCGCTTAAACAGGAGCTCAGCGACGCCGGTAAGGCGGATTGGGCCGCCCAGGAGTTCGCCTACCTGCTCAGTCAAGGTCCACCCTCCCCCAAGCCCGACCCCTGGCGTTCGACCACCGACATCCACCTGGTCCGCACTCGGCTCGGGATGGCGGTCGTGAGGGAGTTGTGGCAGGTCAGGGATCGGGTCGCTGCGGAACTCGACCTCGCCCCCCACCGGATCGTCAATGACCGCGCTATCGCCGCCCTCGGCGTTCGTACCGACGACACCATTACCCCTGCTCTACGCATCTTGGAGCGCCGGGACTGGGGGCAGGCCCCCGCCCGGGCCTATCAGCAAGACTTTCGTAAGGCGGTCGCTGACCTGGCGAACCAGCCTAGTTCCGAACTGCCGGACTTGCGTGCCTCCCGGGGTGGGATTCCGATGCCCTCCCAGTGGTCGCGGCGCAACCCAGAGGCAGCCGCACGTTGGGCAGCGGTTCGGCCCGCTATCGTCGAGTTGGCGGAATCGCTGACCCTACCAACCGAAAACATGATCTCACCAGCGGCGCTACGCCGCTTGCTGTGGGAACCGGAGGGACTCGATGCGTCGAGTATCGATGCTCAACTAGCCGGGTTAGCGGTCCGTGACTGGCAACGATCCCTTGTCGTCGACCTTATTGCCGAACGCTTAAGCCCGCTGCGAGGCCAAGGCGGCGTCGATCCGATCCAGGATAGCCTCGCGGGTGAAGCCTAGATCCTCGAGGATCTGCTCCCGGGAGCCTTGGGGTTGGAAAACCGTGGGGATGGCACAACGAATCACCCGAGCTAGTGAACCGGCATCACCTAACGCGGCCTCGATCCGTTGACCGGCACCGCCAGCGTCGATCCCATCCTCAATCGTCACGACCACCTGGGCGCTAGCTAGCAACCCAATGAACTGATCACTAATCGGATAGACCCAGACTGGATCAACCACCCTGGTGGGCACGCCTTTGGCCCGCAGGCTCTCTTCGGTCCGCAAGGCGAGCGCCGCCATCGGGCCTAGCCCGACCAGGCAAACCACCGGCGCTTCATGGTCGGCGAGGACCTCGGCCGTGCCCCGCGTCAACACCGGCGGGATCGGCTTCGAAACCTCCCCTTTCGGGAAACGGATAATCGTCGGATGATCCTGTTCCGCCGTCGCCTCGCGCAAGCAACGCTGCAAGGTTGACTGATCGCGGGGGGCGGCCAAGCGCAGCCCGGGCACATCACCGAACAAGGCCAGATCCCAGATCCCGTGATGGCTAGCCCCGTCCGGGCCAGTGATCCCAGCGCGATCCAAGACCATCGTCACCGGCAGCTTGTGCAAACCGACGTCGAAGAGAACCTGATCGAAAGCCCGGTTAAGGAAACTAGCGTAGACCGCTACCACCGGATGTAAGCCGGCCATCGCCATACCAGCGGCCGAAGCAACGGCATGTTGCTCAGCGATCCCGACGTCGAACACCCGGTCTGGGAAGGCGGCGGCAAGGGGCCCTAGCCCGGTCGGATTGACCATTGCGGCGCTGATTGCCACCAACTTGGGATCGTCGCTCGCTAGTTGGACCATCTCTTGGGCGAAGATCGTCGTCCAAGTCAGCCCCGTCGGGGTGGCGCAGACCGCCCCGGTTGCCGGATCAAAGATCTCGACGGCGTGGAAGCGATCCTCATCATTCTGCTCGGCAGCGGAGAAGCCACGCCCCTTCTCGGTTAGGCAGTGGACAATCACCGGGCCTTCATAGCCCTTGGCGGCAATTAAGGCCTTCTCGACCGCGGCGCGATCATGGCCGGCAATCGGGCCGAGGTATTTCAGGCCAAGGTCGGAGAATAGCCCTTGGGGGGCCAGCCAATCCTTGAGCCCGACTTTCATGGCGTGGAGGAGTTCCCAGGCCGGTCGCCCCACCAGCGGGGCGCGTTGGACGACCGTACGGACGACATCCAAGGTCGGGTCGTAGCGGCGATTCGTCCGGAAAGCCGCTAAGTGTTGGGCGAGACCGCCAACGGTTGGAGTGTAGGAGCGCCCGTTGTCATTGACGACAATCACCAGGCGCAGATCCTTCTTTACGGCGATATTGTTCAAGGCCTCCCAGGCCATCCCGCCGGTCAAGGCCCCATCACCGACCACGACCACGACGGTGTTGGTCTTACCCTGTAGGCGGTTGGCCTCGGCCATACCGGCTCCCCAGGATAAGGCCGCCGAGGCGTGGGAGTTCTCGACCCAGTCATGGTCTGACTCGGCGCGCGACGGGTAACCGGATAGACCACCCGCCTGGCGTAACTGATCGAAGCCGGCTTGCCGACCGGTGAGGATCTTGTGAACGTAACTGATGTGGCCGGTATCGTAGATGATCGGATCATAGGGTGAGTCGAAGACCCGGTGGAGGGCGATGGTCAGTTCCACCACCCCAAGATTGGGCCCGAGGTGCCCACCGGTAGCGGAAACCTTTTGGATCAGGAAGCCTCGGATTTGACGAGCAAGCTCATCAAGCTCGCCGTCGGTGTAACTGGCGAGTTGACGCGGGGACTTCAAATCCTTTAAAGACACGCCCTAAGTCTACGGCTTGGTTAAATAATGGGTTAACCGGCGGTCAGTGGATGAACGCAAGATCGAATGATTCAAGCCCCGAAGGCTAAAAACACTAGCCAGACCCCAAACTCGATTACGATCACACCGAGGGCGACAAACTTGATTCGCTGGATTAACTTCGATTCATCGCGGTCGGGGCGCTGAAAACTTAGGGTGGCGGCTAGGGCCGGGAACCCCAAGAGGATCCAGGCTATCCCGGGCAGGCTAGTCTCGATGACGATCTGGAACAAGATCAATCCCGCTGCGACGAACCAGGCCGCCCACTGCCAGCCGAGGGCAAAGACATAGCCGAAAATGAACAAGGCGGCGATGGCGGCGGCGAAGATCCAGATCCCGGTCAGTCCGAGCATGCAGAGCCCTAACTCATCACCGTCACAGACCGGGGTCGCCAGGATAATCGAGTAGCCAACCACCCCGAGCAGGGCGGTCGCAAACCCGGCAAGCAGACTCGCTAGATAGCTATAGGTGAACCGGGCGAACCCCCAAGGGGTGTCCTTGATCTGGAGGCTCATACTAGACCGGCCAGAACCCGAGTTTGATAAGGCAGGATGCCACCGTGGCGGATGTAGTGGGCTTCGGTGGGGGTGTCAACCCGTAAGACTGCCTGGTGGGGCTGGCCGTTGACCAGGACGGTCAAGGTGGCCGGCAAGGGGCCTTCGGCGTCTTGGAGACCGCTGATAGTGATCACTTCCTGACCGGTCAGGCCCCAGGTGGCGGCCGATTCACCGGCCGGGAACTGGAGCGGCAGGATGCCCATGCCGATCAGGTTCGAGCGATGGATTCGCTCGTAGCTTTCGGCGATGACCGCCCGGACACCGAGCAAGGCGGGGCCCTTGGCGGCCCAGTCGCGGGAAGACCCCGAACCGTATTCCTTACCGGCGATCACGACCAGCGGGATGGCGCGGTTGGCGTAAGTCTCGGCGGCGGCGAAGATCGTCACCACTGGCTGATCGGGCTGGGTAAGGTCGCGAGTCAGGCCACCCTGGGCGGGGGCGACCATTAGGTTACGGAGTCTGGTGTTGGCGAAGGTTCCGCGCATCATCACCTCATGGTTGCCGCGCCGGGAACCATAGGAGTTGAAATCGGCTGGCTCAACACCTAGTCCCGCTAGGTAGCGTCCGGCGGGCGAATCCACCTTGATCGAACCGGCCGGAGAAATGTGGTCAGTCGTGACGGAGTCGCCGAGGACGGCCAGGATCCGGGCGTCGGTGATGTCTTTCGGCGGTGACGGTTGGGCGGGTAGGTCGTCAAAGTAGGGGGCGCGGCGAATATAGCTGGAAGTGGTCCAGTGATATTC